>CAYYPY010000063.1:0-15895 GCA_964473685.1 uncultured Candidatus Saccharibacteria bacterium | reverse complement strand
TTTAATGGGTGGGGGAGCTCTTTTAAAGGGATTAGATAGATTATTAACTCAAGAAACAAAGATTAAGACAGTTGTAGTTGATGATCCTTTAACCGCTGTTGCTCGTGGAGCAGGTTTTGTGTTAGAAAACATTGACGAATTACAAGAAGTTTTAGTAGAAACTGATACTACTAATGCACCAAGATGAATTCAGAAGAAATAATTAAAAGAGCTAAAATAGTTTTCAACGATACTAAACAAGGTAAAAAGATTACTAAGTATGTTGAAAAACTAGATGAGGTTAGAGAGACTGCTGAACCTTTCTTTTTCAAAGGATCTGAGTTAAGAGAAGATAAAGTTGAAGACACTAATTTAAAGTTTGATAAAAATGAAGTGCAGTCAATATTATGATTAAAGAACTGAGAGACAAAATCCAGAAAAGAGAAATTTCTATTAAGGAAGTTGTTTCATCTTATCTCAGTAAAAAAGATGAGTGGAATTGTTTTTTAAATTATAATCAACAAGCTATTCAACAGGCAGAAGAAATGGACAAAATGGATAATTTACCAGAATTAGCTGGTATTCCTTTTGCTGTTAAAGATAATATTATGGTTAAAGGTTTGCCTTGCACTGCCTCTTCTAAGATATTGAAAAATTATCAAGCTGTCTATGAAGCAACAGTAGTAGAAAAATTGAAAAAAGCTGGAGCTATTGTCCTTGGTAAAACTAATTTAGACGAGTTTGCTATGGGCTCTTCTACAGAATATTCTTCTTTTGGGGTTACCAAAAATCCTTTTGATCCAGAAAGAGTAGCTGGAGGTTCATCTGGTGGTTCAGCTGCAGCTGTGGCTAGTGATTTAGCTGTTTTCGCTTTAGGTTCTGATACAGGAGGATCTATTCGCCAACCAGCTTCTTTTTGTGGAGTAGTTGGTATGCGTCCTACTTATGGCTATCTTTCTCGTTATGGAATGATGGCCCTAGCTTCTTCTATGGACCAGATTGGACCTCTTACTAAGAATAGTGAAGATGCTTTGATTGTCTTACGTGCTATGAAAGGAAAAGATATTAAAGACAGTACTAGTCAAGATTTTGTTTCCAATTTATCGACTAAAAGAATTGGTGTTATCAAAGAATGTTTCAATGACTCTCTTGATCCAAGAATCAAAGAATTAATTGAAAAGAGAATACCTAAAGCTAAAGAGCTTTCTATGTCTTATAATGAATATGCTTTACCATGTTATAGTGTTTTGACTTCATCGGAAGCGTCTACCAATATGGCTCGTTATGACGGTTTACGTTATGGAGAATTAATTAAAGGAGACAATCTAGAAGAAACATATATTAAAACTAGAACCCAACTTTTAGGACCAGAAGTTCAAAGAAGAATAGTTTTAGGTATCAATGCTTTGCGGGAAAAGAAATATTATGAGCAGGCCAATAGAGTTAGATCATTAATTAAGAATGATTTCACTAAACTTTTTCAAGAAGTTGATTTTATTGTTACCCCAACATCTCCTTTCTTGCCATTTAAAATAGGGGAGAGAGATAAAGATTCCGTAAATATGTATTTAGCTGATTTATTGACAGTAACTGCCGGACTAACTGGGATACCAGCTGTATCTATCCCTTGTGGATTTATTGATGGTTTACCAGTTGGCCTTCAGGTAATGGCCCCAGTTGGTCAAGATGAGGCCTTATTAAAATTTTGTATGGAATTAGAAAACATATGGAAATCTTAGAATATATTTTAAATCCTTCTTCTATGCCAGACATTTTTTTTACTATCTATACGATTCTAAAAATTGTTTTTATGCTGGCATCGGTTTCACTTATTACTTTAATTATTTTCCTTTTAATGAAATCAGATTGGCTATACACTCATTATATTGAAGATATAACAGAGGCGATGAAGATGGAATCTTATGATATGAGCCAGATTAGTAAACAGTGGAAAAAAATCAAAAAGAGAATTGAAAAAGCTACTGAATCAGAAAGAAAATTAGCTATCCTGGAAGCTGACAAATTACTAGATAGTACTTTGTCTCGACTTAGTTATGAAGGCAAAACATCAGGTGAAAAAATTAAACAATGTTCAGATCTAGAAGAAGAGATTTGGGAAGCTCATCAATTACGTAGTGATATTGTTCACGATCCATCAGTGAAAATATCAGAAGAGGCTGTTAGAAAAGCTTTAGCAATTTACGAAAGAGCTCTAGAAAAGCTAAGAGTATTTTAGAGGGGTTGATTTTTTTCTTTAATTATAATAGTATAGAGAACGCGTATCGCGGGGTGGTGGAGTAGTACCATATGAGGCTCATAACCTTGTGGCGCCGGTGCAATTCCGGCCCCCGCAACATAGATAGTAGGCGGCGTAGCTCAGTGGTTAGAGCAGTGGGATCATAACCCATTGGCCGGGGGTTCGAGTCCCTCCGCCGCTACTCTGGGGGCGTAGATCAATTGGTTAGATCGCATCCCTGTCACGGATGAGGTTGCGGGTTCGAGTCCCGTCGCTCCCGCCCAGAAAAATCAGCTTCGGCTGTTTTTTTATTCCTTGCTTTTATTGCTATTTTAAGTTAAAATAACAGTGTATGGAAGAGTTGAGAAAACAAATAGAAGAAGCTATTAAAAAAAATCCTACCGAAGCTCGGAAGAGGTTTTTGTCTAAAAAAGGAGAATTAACTTTGTTGCTTAGATCTCTCAAAGATAGACCTTTAGAGGAAAGAAAAAAAATTAGTCAGGAAGCTAATTCTTTACGCAAACTATTAATGGAACAAAAAAGTGAAGATCAAGAAGAAGTTTTTGATTTCACTATTCCTGGCCAAGAGGTAGAGAGGGGAACTTGGCATCCATTAACTTTAACAGTCAGAGAATGTGTTCGTATTATGACAGGTATGGGTTTTAATGTTTATCAGAGTCGTGAATTAGAAGATTCTAGTTATAATTTTGATCAATTAAATTTTCCACCTGATCATCCAGCACGAGATATGCAGGATACTTTCTTTGTTGGGAAAGATAAAGTTTTAAGAACCCATACTTCACCAGCTCAAGTTCGTTATCTAGAAGAGCATGGAGTTCCAGTTAGAATTATTTGCCATGGACGTGTTTTTCGTAATGAAGCTACTGATAATTCTCATCATTTTAATTTCTACCAGATGGAGGCATTGTTGATAGATAAAGGTATTAATGTTGGTCATCTAAAAGCAGTAATGACAGAATTTTTAAGTAGTTTTTTTGGTGAAAAAGTGGAAATTCGTTTACGACCTTCATACTTTCCTTTTGTTGAGCCCGGTTTTGAAGTTGATGGAAGAATTAAAGGGGGTCAGTGGATAGAGCTTTGTGGAGCAGGAATGGTTCATCCCAATGTTTTTTCTAAACCTGGATATTCAGGATTTGCTTTTGGTTTTGGTTTAGAGCGTTTAGCTATGTTGAAATATCAAATAGATGATATTAGGTTGTTTTACGACAACGATATTAGATTTTTAAAACAGTTTTAGTATGATTTTTTCTTACAATTGGTTACAGAGTTTTTTTAGTGAAAAATTACCACCAATCAATCAATTAGCTGATATTATTATGAAGCATGGTTTTGAGGTTGAAGTTGATGGTCAGTTAATGGATATTGATGTTTTACCTAATCGTGCTCCTGATTGTTTTTCTCATTGGGGAATTAGTCGAGAGATTGCTGTTATGACAGGATTACCAATGGCTGATTATCAGAAAGAAAAGAAACAAGAATTTAAGTTTCCAGTAGAGGTGGATAAAAAGATTTGTTCTCGTTATTGTTTATTGGCCTTAGATGTAGAAGATATTCCCGAAATCAACCAAGAATATCTAACTAGTTGTGGTGTTGGTTTAATAAATCCAGCGGTTGATTTAGTTAATTATATTATGTTGGAAACAGGTCAACCATTACACGCTTTTGATTTAGATAAAATAGAAGGTAAAATATTTGTTCGTTGGGCTAAAAAAGAAAAGATTAAAGCATTAGACAACAATACTTATCAATTAAACGAAAATATTCCTGTTATTGCTGATGAAAAAAAGGTTTTAAGTATAGCTGGAATTAAAGGTGGGCAAGCTGCTGAAGTAGATAAAAACACTAAAAGAATATTGATTGAAGCAGCTTCTTTTGATCCAATTATTATTCGTCGAGCCGCTCGACAACTAAAAATTAAAACTGATGCTTCTTCTCGTTTTGAACAAGGTCCTTCAGCTGAATTAGTATCAGTAGCTCTTAATTTAATTCCAGGAGGTCAGATATCTGATTGGTATCCCTGTCCTGAAAAAGAAAAAAAGATTAAGATAGATTTAGAAAAAATAGAACAATTGTTGGGAATAAAAGTACCGGGGTATAAAAAAATACTAACTTCTCTTGGTTTTAAGGTTGATGATAAAGTAACAGTTCCTTATTGGAGAAAAGATATTTCTTGTAATGCTGACTTAGCTGAAGAAATTGGACGTATTTATGGTTATGATAAAATAGAAGCTGAAATACCTAGCTTTGTCCCATCTATTACTTCTCCTTCAGTAGAAGAAGAGATAAGAGATTTCTTGGTTTCAGCTGGTTTTCATGAAGCTTATACCTCTTCTTTCAGTGATAAAGGAGAAATAAAAGTTATTAAACCGGAGTGGTGGTTACGTTCATCATTAATGGATAATATTGCTCAGATTATACCTCCAAAAACCAAGATGTTTGAGATAGGGACTGTCTTTGGTAAAAAAGAAGAAAGAAGAGTTGTTTTAGCTACTCGTGGCTATGATTGGCCAGTAATTAAAGGAGTAGCGAATGAGTTAGGTTTAAACAAGTTTAAAAAAGAAAAAGACATATTTCTAGCTGAAGGTAAAGTTCAAAAAAGAGAAATTAAGTTTAAATCTTGGCCTCGTTATCCTTCTGTTCTTCGTGATTTAGCTGTATTAGTTCCTGTAGAAACAGAAGTTGGTGAAGTTATAGATAAAATCAAAGATCCGTTAATTCAAAAAGTAGAATTGTTTGATATTTATCAAGGTAAAAATATTCCAGACAATAAAAAGAATTTAGCTTTTCGTATTAGTTATGGTTCTTTACAAGGAACTCTTAAAGCGGAAGAAGCAGAAAAGGTTCATCAAATTATTATTAGAAAAATGGAAGAAAAGTGGATAGTGCGTAAATAATATGAGTAATAAAGAATATACATCAAAAGACATTTTTGTTTTAGAGGGATTAGATCCTGTTAGAAAAAGACCGGGTATGTACATCGGTTCAACTGGAGTAGATGGTTTACATCATCTTATCTGGGAGTGTGTTGACAACAGCTTAGATGAAGCTATGGCTGGTTATGCTACTTTAATTGAAATTGAATTGATGAAAGACGGTAAAGTTAGAGTAACTGATAATGGTCGTGGTATTCCGATTGATAAACATGCTAAAACAGGTAAATCAGCTCTAGAAACAGTTATGACTACCTTACATGCTGGAGGAAAATTTGGTGGTGATGCTTATAAAGTTTCTGGTGGTTTACATGGAGTAGGTGTTTCTGTTGTTTGTGCTCTTTCTAAATGGATGAGAGCTGAAGTAGCTCGTGATGGTCAACTTTACAGTCAAGAATATGCACAAGGAAAAGTTAAAACAAAATTAGTTAAAGAGAAAAAAACCACTAAAAGAGGGACAACTGTTATTTTTGAAGCCGATGATGCTATTTTTTCTGAAACAGAATTTAATAGTAAAGTTGTCTTAAACCATATTCGTCAACAAGCTTATTTAACAAAAGCAGTAAAAATTGTTTTCTTTGATAATCGCGAAGGCAAGAAATCTTACACTTTTTATTTTGAAGGAGGAATAGCTTCTTATGTTCGTTATCTGGCTTCTTCTTCTACTCCTCGTCATAGTACACCTTTCTATTGTTCTGGAGAAAAAGATGGAGTGGGTATTGAAGCAGCTTTTCTTTATACCGAAGAGTTTGAATCGTATGAAGAAAGTTTTGCTAACAATATTAAAACTAAAGAAGGAGGAACACACTTAACTGGTTTTAGATCAGCTTTAACAAGAACTTTGAATGATTATGCTCGTCGTAACAATATATTGAAAGAGAAAGACGATAATCTAGGAGGTGAAGATGTCCGTGAAGGATTAACAGCTGTCGTATCAGTTAAACTTAAAGAACCACAATTTGAAGGACAAACCAAAGCTAAACTAGGAAATACAGAAGCTAAGCCAGCTGTAGAAGCTATTGTAGCGGAAGCTTTAGCTGATTTTCTAGAACGTAATCCACAAGATTCAAAAGCGATTATTGAAAAGTGTCTTTTGTCATCTAAAGCTCGTAAAGCTGCTCGGGCTGCTAGAGAAACAGTTTTACGCAAAGGTGTTTTAGAAGGACTATCTTTACCAGGAAAATTATCAGACTGCTCTTCTCGTAAGCCAGAAAATTCAGAATTATATATTGTTGAGGGAGAATCAGCTGGTGGTAGTTGTAAAGGAGCTCGTGATCGTCGTTTTCAGGCCATTCTTCCTTTAAGAGGAAAGATTCTTAATATTGAAAGAGCTCGTTTAGATAAAGTGTTGGATTCCAAAGAGATTAAAGCTTTGATTATTGCTTTAGGAACAGCTATTGCTGAAGACTTCAATATTGATAAGCTTCGCTATCACCGTATTGTTATTATGGCTGACGCGGATTCTGACGGTAATCACATTAAAACTTTAATTTTAACTTTGTTTTATAGGTATTTTCGTCCTTTAATTGAGGCTGGTTATGTTTATATTGCTCAACCACCTTTGTATCGTATTCAATCTGGAAGAAAAGTAGAGTATGCTTATAACGAAGAAGATAAAAAAGAGATAATGTCTCGGGTTAAAGATCCTTCTGTTCAACGCTATAAAGGTTTGGGAGAGATGAATCCTTCACAACTTTGGGAAACAACAATGAATCCCGAGAATAGAGTTTTATTGCAGGTTAATATTGAAGATGCACAGGCAGCTGATAATATCTTTGATGTTTTAATGGGAGCAGAAGTTTTGCCTCGCAAGAAATTTATTCAAACTCATGCTAAAAAGGTTCGTAATCTAGACATATAGCCGTTATCGTGCTAACATCGCTCTCATGAAGATAGGTGATTTTTTCCAACAAGTTAAAGTTGAAGTAGCCAAGGTTGATTGGCCAACTAAAGACGAAACAATCCGCTTAACTATTATAGTGGTGGTAGTTTTTATGTTGATAGCCGTTTTTCTAGGAGCTTTTGACTTCTTATTTTTAGAAATTATTAAAATGATACAATAATGCCTAAACAACAAATTTCTTTAGAAAAAAAGTGGTATGTTATTCATACCTACTCAGGTTACGAAGAAGCTGTGGCTAAAAACCTTCTACAACGAGTAGAAACTTTAGATATGGAGAATAAAATCTTCAATGTTATTGTGCCTAAAGAAAAAAAAGTTAGAATTAAGAATGGCAAAAGAAAAACAGTTGAAGAAAAGATTTATCCTGGTTATGTCTTAGTAGAAATGATTGTAGCCGATGATTCTTGGTATGTAGTTCGTAACACTCCTAATGTCACTGGTTTTGTGGGTTCAGGTACTACGCCTATTCCTATGTCTGATCAAGAAATACAATCTCTTCAGAGTAGAATGGAAGCTGAGACACCAAAACACAAGATTGATGTTAAAGTGGGTGATTCAGTAAAAATTATTGACGGACCATTCAAAGATTTTGATGGTAAAGTTTCCGAATTAGATTTTGAAAAAGGTAAAATTAAAGTATTAGTTAATATGTTTGGCCGTGATACACCGGTTGAACTAGATTCATTACAGATAACTAAATTATGAAAAAAGTAAAATCAATTGTTAAAATTCAGATTGCCGCTGGTAAAGCTACACCAGCTCCTCCAGTTGGACCAAGTTTAGCTCCACACGGTATTAATATTTCCGAATTTTGTCAGCGTTTTAATGCTGCTACTCAGGAAATGTCTGGTTTTACCATTCCAGCTAAGGTTATTGTTTACGAAGATCGTAGTTACGAATTTACAATTAACCAGCCACCAGCCTCAGAATTATTATTAAAAGAAGCTGGTTTAGAAAAAGGTTCAGGTAAACCACAGACAAAAAAAATAGGATCCATTACTCGTGATCAGTTAAAGAAAGTGGCTGAAAAGAAAATGCCTGATTTAAACACTGATGATATAGAGGTAGCCATGACTATTATTGAAGGCACAGCCAAAAATATGGGCTTGGATATTAAATGAGAATAGATAAAATAAATTATTATTTATTGATTGCTAAACAAGTCGCTCAGCGATCAACTTGTTTTCGTCGTCGTTTTGGAGCGATAATTGTTCGTGAAGATGCTATAATAGCAACTGGTTATGTCGGAGCACCCCGTAAAACAAGAGATTGTTTTGAGCGGGGTTCTTGTTTTAGAGAAGCTAACAACATTCCTCATGGATCTAATTACGAGCTTTGCCGAAGCGTTCATGCTGAACAGAATGCTATTATTAATGCTGCTCGCTCAGGTAGTCGTATTACTGACAGTGATATGTATTTATATGGAGAAGATCTTGACGGAAATATCAAACAAACTTTTCCTTGTTTTATCTGTAAAAAGATGATTATTAATTCAGGAATTAAAAGAGTTATTTGTTCTTCCGAAAATGGTCCGATTATTTATGAAGTCGAAGATTGGGTAAAAGAATGGCAAGAAGGAGATCTTTTTGACACTGATACCCAGTATGGTAAATGATAATTATTGGTTTAAGTGGTCCAACTGGATCTGGTAAAGATACAGTAGCTAATATGATTAAAGAGGTTTATCCAGAAGCTCTTTTTCTTCGTTTTTCTGATAGCTTATCAATGGCTTTAAGAGATTTAGGATTGCCAGTTAGTAAAGAAAATCAGCAATGGTTAGCTAGTATTGGACGAGAAAGATTTGGTACCGACTTTATCTTTAATGCTTTGGTAGACAAGATAAAGGGAGAAGTAGTTGTAGTTAATGGAGTTCGCTATATAGATGAAGTTGATGGACTTAGAGAGCAAAAAGCTGTTATTTGGTATCTTGATGCTCCAGCTAAACTTCGTTGGCAAAGAGTTAATGTCCGTAACGAAAAAACTGATGATGAATCTTCTTGGGAAGACTTTCAAAAAAGAGAACAGGCAGATACAGAAAGAAATTTCGATGCCATAAAAGAAGTTTCTGATGAAATTATAGACAACAGTCAAAGTATAGAAGAATTAAAACAAAAAGTATGTTCATTGTTATCGAAGGATTAGATGGTTGTGGAGGGGAAACCCAGAGTAATTTTCTAAAACAAAGAAAAGGTTTTACGACCTTTAGTTTTCCTGATTATAATGATGATTTTGGACAGAAGATTAAGAGTTTCTTGAAAGGACAAACTGATCTTTCCTTAGAAATGAAATCTCTTCTTTACTTAGCTTCTTTTGTAAAAAATAAAGAAGATATTATTAACAATGATTTAGTGGTAGCTGATCGCTATATCACTTCAACTTTAATTTACCAAGGGATTGAAGGAATGAGTCAAGAGGATTTGATAAAAGTAGCTGATATTTTTAAACTTCCTCGACCTGATTTAGTTATTTATCTACGCATATCTGTAGAAGAATCACAACGTCGTAAAAGTAGTGAAAAGGGTGAGTTAGATCGTTATGAGAAGAACAAAGAGTTCTTACAGAAGGTAGCTGGAGGATATGATAAAGCATCCAAAGAAAATCTTTGGACTAAATGGGTAACTATTGATGGTGAACTTTCTAAAGAAGAAGTTTATCAAGAAATTATCAAGCATCTATGAAAAAACCTATTATTGGTTTAGAAATACACGTTGAGCTAAAAACAGATTCCAAAATGTTTTGTTCTTGTCGTAATGATTCTGATGAAAAACAGGCGAATAAGAATGTCTGTCCTATCTGTTTAGCTCATCCAGGAGCTCTGCCTCGTCCCAATAAGAAAGCTGTAGAGTTTGTAGTTAAAACTGGTAAAGCTCTTGGTTGTACTATAGATTCTATTCTTAAATTTGATCGTAAAAACTATTTTTATCCTGACATACCAAAAGGTTATCAAATTACTCAAGATGATCATCCTATCTGTAGTCATGGTAGCTTGTTAGGAGTAGCTATCCGTCGTATTCATTTAGAAGAAGATACTGGTCGTTTATCTCATCTAGGTAATAAATCAATCGTTGATTTCAATAGAGCGGGTGTTCCTTTAATGGAATTAGTTACTGATCCAGTTATTAAATCAGCTGAACAGGCCAAAGCTTTTGCTGAAGAACTTCAATTAATTCTTCGTTATTTAGGTGTTTCTGATGCTAATATGGAGAAAGGGGAAATGAGAGTAGAGGCTAATGTTTCTTTAGAAGGTCAACCTAAAGTAGAAGTTAAGAACTTAAACTCTTTTCGTTCCTTAGAGAGAGCTATTAATTATGAAATTGAGAGACAGAGTAAAGAAGATGTTGTTTTAGAAACAAGAGGTTGGGATGAGAATAATCAGAGAACTTTTTCTCAGCGAGCCAAAGAAGAAGCAGCTGATTATCGTTACTGTTTTGAGCCAGATATCCCTCCAATTCCTTTGCAAGTAGAAGTTGATATTCCTGAATTACCTCAACAAAGAAGAGAACGTTTTCAGAGAGACTATGATTTAAAACCAATAGAGATAGACTTCTTTGTCCAGAATCGTTTGGCTGGTGATTTCTTTGAACAAGTTGGTGGGGGAGCCAACTGGATTATCAATAATTTAAAAGGAAAAATTACAGTATCAGTAGATAATTTCAAAAAGTTTCTTAAACTTAATGTTCCTAATCATATTGCTAAAATACTACTAGCAGAGATGATCAAGAATGATGAAGATCCAGAAAAGATACTTAAAGAGAATAATTGGCAGGCTATGGACGATATTGGTCCTCTAGTGGACGAGGTAGTAGCCGAGAACCAAACAACAGTAGAAGAGTATCGTAATGGCAAAGAAGCCGCTCTTCAGTTCTTGATTGGTAAAGTGATGGCTAAAAGCAAGGGTCAGGCTGATCCAAATAAAGCCAGAGAAGAACTGTTGAAGTTATTATCATAATTCTGTATAATAAAGATATGAAAGAACAATTAATCAAGGCGTTACAAGATGAGCCAGATGTTCTTTTTGCTTACCTTTTCGGCTCACAAGCCAGAAAGGATGCTTTGCCTACCAGCGATATAGATGTAGCTGTTTACTTGAACAGTAAAGACTTCTTCAAAAGAAAGCTAGAGCTGATAGAGAAGCTGTCTCGGGCCACTAAAAAAGAGGTTGACCTTACGGTCTTGAACGAGGCTTCTCCTCTCTTGAAGTTTGTTGTTCTTTCAGAAGGAGAATTAATCTATGAAGCAAATAGAAGCAAGAGGCTTGATTTTGACTTACAAGCTACCAATGAGTATTATGATTTTAAGCCCTACATGGAAATGTATAACAAAGCTTTATTAAAAAAATGATATCTTTAGACAAAAACAAAATATTCAAGAAAATAAGTAAGTTGGAAGAGTATCTGAAATACCTAGAACAACTTCGTTCAGAGATTAAAAGCGAAGATGATTTTATCAATGATTTTCGTTTATTTGGTAACACCGAGCGCTATCTTCAGCTCTCCATCCAGACGGTTCTAGATATATCTCATTTAGTAAATACTATCATCGGCTTAGGCCGATCTGACAACAACTATGGAGCTATTGATATCTTAACTAAAAAAGGAGTAGTGGACAAAGAATTAGCTTTTAAGATGAGTCAGATGGTGGGGATGCGCAACATCTTAGTCCACGGATATGAAGAGATAGATAAATCCAGAATCTATCAAGCCCTCAAAGAGAATATAGATGATTTAGATTCTTTCAAGGAAGCCATTACTATTTTTTTAGAAAAGATTAATGAATAAAAAGTCCTTCACCTTAATTGAACTACTAGTAGTTATTGCTATTATTGGAATACTGTCTTCTTTAATTATCGCCAGATTCAGTAATGTTAGAGAGAGCGCTAGAATAGCTAATACATTACAATGGTCTAGTAATAATATAATTTTAAGCAAATGGTATCATTCAGTTTACACAATAAAACCTGACGGAAGTAGTATTCTCTATCTTGATGGCCAGGTTTATAGTAACCATGATTCGCTAACTGGTTTTGTTAACTGGGATTCAGCTGACGAAAACGAAATAGATGATAAAAAATTAGCTATAGGGAGAGGCGGTGGGGTTGGATTCAATTCCGTGAACTATCATGGAAACGTAGACGATGTTCGCATCTACGGAGAAGCTTTCACTTCTGAAGAGGTTTCTAGATTGTATGCAGAGAGTGTTGACTCTTTTTTAGTCAACAATCCAGACGATTCTCTTGTTTTGCCTTAACTCTCTTCTTTGTCTTTTAGCAAACTGAATAATAGCTTGAAGAAGCTGTTTTTTCATTTCTTCGTAAGAGAGTTTGTTTTGTAGATAGTAGGATATATAGCGGTATTCTAATCCAAAATCTTCCAGTTTTTGGAAAGAGATAGTCTTTCTTAACTCTTTTACTTCTTCTATCATTCCTTCGTTTAATCTCTCTTCCAATCTTTGTTTGATTCTTTGTTCTAAGTTTGTTTTGTCTACTCCAATCCAGAAGGCGGGGACAGGGGAGAGTTTAGTGGGAGGAACAGAACCCTGGTCTAAAGCTATCTCAATAGCTCGTATAAGGCGAGGAGGATTGTTTCTGTCTATATCTTTAGCTCTTCTAGCATCAAGTTTCTTTAGTTTTTCATAGAGTTCTTCGGTGGAGAGCTTTTCTAATTCTTTTCTTTGTTTGAGATTAGGTTTAGTTTCAGGAAAAACAATCCCATCTATGAGAGCTTTAACGTAGAAGTTGGTTCCTCCGCAGACAATGGGTATTTTATTTCTTTTCTGAATATCTTTGATAGCTTGGCGAGCTTTTTTCTGAAACTGTTGAACGGTGAATCTTCTTTTTGGAGAGGCTACATCTAAAAGATGGTGAGGAATATCACTGTCAATTACTTTGCCTGTACCTAAATCCATTCCTTTATAGACTTGGCGAGAATCGGCAGAAATAACTTCGCCGTTTAATCTTTTAGCTAACTGGATAGCCAAGTCGCTCTTGCCAGAAGAGGTTGGACCGACAATAACAATTATGCTTCTAGTCCCCATGGTTTAGCTTGTTTAATAACGGCTTTGATAAAACCTGAATGCTTTCCTGGAATTTTAACTGTTTTATGATGACGAGTTTTTCCTAAAGAGAAACTATCTCTTTGTTCGTGGACAAGAATGTCTAATTCTTTTCCAACAAGTTTTTGATTTTGTTCTAAAGCAGTTTGTCTTAAAATATCGTTTAATAAATCTTTTCTTCTTTTCTTCTCTGGTTGAGGTACTTGGTCAGGCATTTTGGCTGCTGGTGTTTTCGGACGAGGGGAGTAGATGGAGATGTAAGCCATATCGTATTTTATTTCTTTGAATAAATTGACAGTGTTTTGAAATTCTTCTTCAGTTTCACCAGGAAAACCAACGATAACATCAGTAGATATGGCAATATCAGGAATCGCTTCCCTTATCTTCTTAATAGCTGTTTTGTATTCAGTTATGTTATAGGGACGATTCATTCTTTTTAGAACATTATTGTCTCCTGATTGTACTGGTAAATTAAGATACTCAGTAATTTTTGGTAATTTCATTGCAGATATAATTTCTTCATTGAAGTCTTTGGGATGTGATGAAGTAAATCTCACCCAAAAATCTCCAGGTATATCATTAATTTCTTTGAGAATATCAGCAAAATCAGGATGAGAATTAACATTTTGACCCAGTAACCATATTTCTTTATGATCTTCTAGGAAAAATTTAACTTCTTTAATAATATCTTGTTTGGATCTAAAAACTTCTCGTCCTCTAGTATAGGGGACTACACAATAAGTGCAGTAGTTGTCACAACCAGTCATAATAGGTACACCAGCAAAACTGTCTTTTTTGGGTTGTATTTCTAAATAATTAGGTCCCATGAGGTCAGCTAAAGATTTAGTTTGTTCGTTGGGTTCAATAACACAACCAGTAAAAATTACCTTTTTATCCCTATACTTCTTAGCTACTGCCAGAGCTCTATCTACAGCTGATTGGCGAATAGAACAAACATTGATAAAAACTAAATCAGGGTCATCTTCATTCAACTGATATCCTTTTTTTTCTAAAGAAGTGGCCAAACGTTGACTGTCAGATATATTCATCTGACAACCGAAGGTTACAATCTTGTAAGTCATATTTTCCAGGGTTGTTTGTCACGACCGTACAATTTTACGGCAACAGTATTATTCTTTTTTTCTTCATCACCGACGACTAAGAGATAAGGAATTTTTTCAATTAAACCTTTTCTGATTTTTTTACCCAAACTTTCATCACTATCATCAATCTCTACTCTAGTTAAGTCTAGACTTTTCTTTACCTTTTTAGCGTAAGTTAAATGCTTACGACTAACTGGTACAATACGAGCTTGAATTGGAGCTAACCATAGAGGTAACTCTCCGCCGTGATATTCTAGCAAAACACCAATGAATCTTTCTAAAGATCCTAAAATAGCTCGATGGAGGATTAATGGTCTTTCTTTTTCACCTTTTTCATTGATATAGTAGATATCAAATCTTTCTGGTAAATTGAAGTCTAACTGAATAGTAGTACACTGCCATTCTCGATCGATAGCATCTTTGATTTTTAAGTCAATCTTGGGTCCATAGAAAGCACCACCTCCTTTGTCAGTTTGATAATCAAGGCTAGCTTTCTTGAGAGCTTTCTTTAAAGAAGTTTCAGCTTTTTTCCAAAGATCATCAGAACCAATACTTTTTTCAGGACGAGTAGAAAGAAAAGCATAAAATTTCTTTAAGTCAAATTTTTTTAATATCTTTTTAGTTAACTGTAGAACCTTGTAAAGTTCATCTTCTAGTTGGTCGGGACGACAAAAAACATGTCCATCATCTTGGGAAATACTTCTAACTCTAGTTAATCCATGAAGAGTGCCTGATTTTTCATAACGATAAACAGTTCCTATTTCAGCAAAACGGATAGGTAAATCACGATAACTACGGATGTTTGTTTTATAAACAGCCATATGAAAAGGACAATTCATTGGTTTTACTTGATAAAACTCATTATCCATCTTTAGAGGAGGGAACATATTATCGGAGTAAAAATCACAGTGTCCAGAGGTTTCCCATAATTTCAATTTAGCTAAATGAGGAGTAGAGAGTAATTGATAACCATCATCTATACAAGTATCAAGAGTATAGTTTTCAATTAGTCTTTTTAAAAGAGCTCCTTTAGGATGCCAAACAATTAAACCAGGACCGATATCTTCATCTATATGGTATAAGTCCATTTTTTTACCTAAAAGACGATGATCTCTTCTTTCAGCTTCAATCATCTTTTCTTTGTATTCTTTTAATTTATTTTCATCTTCAAAAGCTACGCCGTAAATACGGGTAAGCATAGGATTTTTTTCATCTCCTTTCCAATAAGCTCCGGCTAATCTTTCCAACTGAAAAGAAGAGGGGAGTTGAGATGTCGATGAAACATGTGGGCCATGACAAAGATCAGTAAAGCTTCCCAAAGTATAAATAGTGATATCTTGAATATTTTCAATTAACTCTAGTTTGTAGGGTTGATTTTTAAAAATCTTTTTAGCAGTAATTAAATCTATTTTTTCTTTTTTAAAAGATAGATTTTGTTTAATTAACTGACGCATTTTCTTTTCAATTTTTTTCAAATCCTCTTCAGTTAAAGTTAAATCAAAATCATAATAAAATCCATTTTCAATGGCTGGACCCATACCAAAAACTACTTTTGGATAAAGTTCTTGGACGGCCAGAGCCATAACGTGAGCTAATGAGTGTCTTATTGTTTCAAGTTTCATATATTTCTTCTGCACTATCACAGATAATTTTAGCAGCGTTGTCACGATAA
>CAYYPY010000062.1:0-5537 GCA_964473685.1 uncultured Candidatus Saccharibacteria bacterium | reverse complement strand
TCTTAATCAAGGAACTTCCTATACCTACTATCTAAGAAATGGTTACTATTCCTATTCACCATTAATCAACCAAGCTACTTGTTCAACTGGTCAACAGCAACAAGTCACTGGTTCATTGTATTGTGGAACTCAAAATGACGACAGAATTACTTTGAACTACAGTTTCACTAATGGTGATAGCGTTTCCTTGTTCCGTGGTAGTAGCAGAATAACTACTATTGGTTCTGGAACTCAGAACAGTAGCTATACTGATACTGGTCTTAATCAAGGAACTTCCTATACTTACTATCTAAGAAATGGACAGTATAGTTATTCACCATTAATTAACCAAGCTACTTGTTCTACAGAATCTGTTTCTGATATCTATATCACTGCTCTAGTTAGAAATGTTACTCGTAATACCGATTGGGTGAATAGTGTTGTTGCTGGTCCTGATGAAACATTAAATTTCTCGGTTGCAGTTAGTTCTCCAGTAAGCACTTCTGATGTTACAGTAACCAACCTTTTACCTAGCGGTGTAACCTATATTGGTAATTTACGTGTTGATGGTAATATTGTTACTGGTAATCCAAATAGTGTTTATCTTGGTAACTTATCAGCTAACAAGGCTAAAGTAATTACTTTTGATGCTCGTTTAAGTGGAGAAGAAAACTTCAGTATTGGATCAACAACTCTTCGCCATACAGCTACTATTCAGAATAATAGCTTGAATAAAAGTGATGATTGTACAATTATTGTTCAGCGTGGTTTAGTGGCTGGTATTGCTACTCATATTAATACTGGTTTCACTAATAACAAGTTCCTAGATTACTTATTACTACCTTTGATTGCAGCTATAATCATGGCTTTAATCTTCCGTCGTTATTTAGTGGTAATAAATAGATGGCTTGAAAGAAAGAGGGAAGGAGTAGTAGAAGATAAAGCATCTAAAGAATTAGAAAGACAATCCAGAATAGCTAGAGAACAAGAACAATTCTAAGATCTAAAGAGGAACCGCCCCTATTTTGGGGCGGTTTTTTGTTTGTGGATAACTAGGGTGTTGACTAGTGGGGCCATTGTGGGATATAGTGAGTATGCAATGGGAGATTGTGGATAACTGTGGGGATAACATACTATATTTGTGGATAAATGTTTATAGGAGAATACAATTACTCGATAGATGATAAAAAGCGCTTAGCGATTCCTGTTAAGTTTCGCCAGCGTTTAGGTGAATCAGTTGTTATTACCCGTGGATTAGAGAAATGTTTATTTGTTTATACCGAAGAAGAATGGGATAAGTTCGTTGAAGAAAATATTAAACCGTTGTCTTTCAACAAAGCTGACGCTCGAGGATTAACTAGAATGATGCTTTCTGGAGCGACTGATGTCAGTTTTGATCGCATGGGTCGTTTGCTTATCTCTGATTTTTTGAAAGAATATGCTGGTTTAAATAAAAAAGTTACTCTTATCGGAGTAGGTAATCGTATAGAAATATGGGACGAAGAAACTTGGAATAAATACAAGAACAAAATAGAAAAAGAAAGTGGCGATATCGCCGAAAGATTAGCATCATGAAAAAAATACTTTTAGCAACAATAACTTTATCAATTCTTCTTTTCTTTAGTTTCGTTTTTTTAAATAATTTAGTGGCTACAGAAATGATAGTTTCTGAGCAAAATCAAAGAATTATTAAAAATAATATCTCTAGTGATCAAATAGTATCTTTAGAGCAAATAGCTGTTTTAGCTGAAGAGATGTCTTTTCAGCCAACTAGCAATGTTGTCTATATCCAGTTAACTGGAGACCAAGTAGCATGGCGATAAAAAGATCGATTATTTTAGTCGGCTTTTTTGTTTTAAGCTTGGTTTTAGTTTTTAACTTAGGTCGTATTCAAATAAAAGAGGGTGAATACTGGCGCGCTCTTGCTTATGGCCAGCACAATGTTTTTATTGAATCAGAAGGAGAAAGAGGCAATATTTTTTTATGTGATAAAGATGGCAATACTTATCCTTTAGCTACCAATGCTCTTCGTTATGAGGTTTTTCTTTCTCCAGTAGAAATAGAAGATAGTGATGCTGTAATTAATATTTTAACAGATAATTTAAATATAACGAAAGAAGCTGTTGAAAAGAAAATATTTAAAAAGAATAGTCAGTATGAGTTGGTTGCTAATAAGTTGACTGCCGAGGAGATAGAGAAGATAGTAAAAGCTAATATTAAAGGTATTCATGTTAAAAGTTATTCAATTCGTTGGTACCCTCAAGAAACATTAGCCTCTCATGTTTCAGGTTTTGTTGGAGGAGAGGGGATAGGGCAGTATGGTATAGAAGGTTATTACGATAATCTTTTAAGAGGTAGTCTTTCTATCAAGAAAGGTTGGCAATGGTTAACAGGTTTTTTTATTAATAGTGATTCTACAACTAATGGTGATAATCTAAATCTTAGTATTGATTACAATATTCAGTTTATGACTGAAAAATTCCTTGAAGAAGGGATAAAAAAATCAGAAGCTAGGAAAGGAACTATATTAGTGGGTGATCCATGGACAGGTCAAATTCTTGCTATGGCTGATTATCCAACCTTTAATCCCAATAATTATGGTCAAGAAAGAGACCTAAGTATCTTCCGCAATGGCTCTGTTCAACACGTATTTGAGCCAGGATCGGTTTTTAAGCCCATTACCATGGCTATTGCCATAGAAGAGGGAAGGATAACACCAGAGACTGAATTTAATGATAAAGGAATTGTTTATATCGGATCTCATCCTATTAAAAACTATAACGATCGTGTTAATGGCAAAGTAACTATGAAAGAAGTCCTAGCTTTGTCTATCAACACTGGTTTAGTTCATGTTGAGAATCTTATCGGACACGATACTTTTCTTGATTATATTGAAAAGTTTGGTTTTTTAGAAAGATCGGGGATAGATTTAGCGGGTGAGGAATTTTCTAGGAATATGGAATTTTTAAAGGGATATGAAATTAATTTTGCCACCGCTTCTTTTGGTCAGGGTATTGGCTTAAATACAATACAACTTTTCCGTGCTTTTTCTGCTTTGGCTAATGGTGGTCATTTAGTTTCGCCATCAGTAACAACAGCTAAACCATTAGGACTAAAAGTTATTTCAGAAAAAACCTCAGCTACTATTACTTCTATGATGATGATTGATGATGGTTTCTCACGACGAGCTGCAGTTCCTGGTTATCAAATAGCAGGTAAAACTGGAACAGCTCAAGTTCCTTGGTCAGCTATAGGTGTTTCTAAGAAAGGTTATTCTGACGAAACTATTCAAAGTTTTGCTGGATATGCTCCAGCATTTTCACCTCGTTTTGTGATTATTGTTAAATTGCATAATCCTTCAACAACAACAGCTGAATATTCAGCAGCTCCAATTTTTTCTGAATTAAGTAAATATATATTAGATTATTATCAAATTCCACCTGATTTATGATGAAACCATTAGCCATTGTGAGTGATAAGCAGGTAGCTGTTACTCTTAAAAAGATTGTTGGATCAAGAGCTCGTATTAGGATTTCTTCTAAACTTCCTTCTTGGAAGAAGAAACTTCTTTTGTCTTTGTCGTCTTGTCCAGTTACCGGAAAAGAAGATAAAAACTACCACCAAGGATCAATAGTGGTTAATTGGGTAGATAGAGAAGACAATAAAAGAGAAATAACTTATGGAAATGAGGACCGAGCTATTATTCGTTTCACACCTTTCAATGAATCAGTTTATAAAGTGAGTGCTTATGGTGATATTGTTCCGATTAGAGATGTTGGTGAGAGTAGCTGGATAGCTATTGCTTTTGCATTAGCTTTAGGATTCCATTTAGTAGAGATATCACAAGTCTTTACAGATAACTTAAATTAAGTTATCAATAATTTAAACAGGTCCCATCGTCTAATGGTTAGGACACCAGATTCTCAATCTGGCAATACGGGTTCGACTCCCGTTGGGATCACAATATGTTTTTAGATATATTAATATTTATAGTTGCTTCATTTTTTTTAGTTATTTCAGCCAAATGGGTGTTAGATGCCTTGACTAGTATAGCTCGTCGATTGGGTTGGAAAGAATTTGTAGTAGCTTTTTTCACTATTTCTCTTGGGTCAGTGGCCCCAGAGTTTTTTATTGGTGTTACTTCAGCTCTTCGTTCAGTTCCAGAATTAGCTTTAGGTAATATTTTAGGTCAAAATATTCTTCTTTTCAGCTTTACTATTGGTCTTTGTGCTATAATTCTCAAGAATGGAATAGAAGTAGAGAGCCGAACTGTTAGAGCTGGCTCCACTTTTGCTGTTTTATCTGCTCTCTTACCTTTGTTGTTAATAATGAATGGAGAATTATCACGAATTGATGGAGCTATTTTGATTATTTGTTTCTTTGTTTTTGTGGGTTGGTTGTTTCATCGTGGAGATAGGTTTAAAAAGATATACGAAGAAAAAGAAGCTGAACCACCTTTGCCTTTTCCATTAGTCAAGAATTTCTTCATCTTTCTTTTTGGTTTAATTGTTTTATTAGGCAGTGCCTATGGTATTGTTAGTGCAGCTGAAAACTTCTCTCATCATCTACAGATTTCTCTTCCTTTAATTGGTTTACTTATTGTTGCTATGGGGGTTGGTTTGCCGGAAACTTATTTCTCTATCTCTTTAGCTCGTCGTGGTCAGTCATGGATGATTCTAGGAGGACTGATGGGGGCGGTAACAATGTCTTCTACTTTAGTGTTAGGAACAGTTGCTTTAATTAATCCTATTGTAATAGGGCAGGAATTTTTATCATCTTTAACTATTGCTCGTGTAGCTTTAGTGGCCTGTTCATTACTCTATCTCTTATTTATTCGTTCTGGAAAAAGAGTTTCTACTAAAGAAGGATTACTATTAATATCTATCTATGTTGCTTTCTTAATTTTGGAGATAGGATGTCATTAATTTCAAAATGAATTTAGTTGATATTTTTGATGAGGATTATAATCATATAGGAGTTGATACCAGAGAGAATGCTCATCTGCATGGATACTGGCATCGTAGTTTTAGTTGTTGGATTGTTAATCCAGAAAAGAAAACAATTATTTGGCAAAGAAGAGCTGGTCAAGATAATTTTCCTAGAAAAGATGAACTTGATGTAACAGGCGGACATTACGAAGCAGGAGAAAAGATTGAAGATGGGGTTAGGGAATTAAATGAAGAAATGGGATTGAATATTGCTTTTTCTGACTTAATTCCAATTAAAATTAGAAAAGTGGATATTCGTTTATCACCAACTTATTGGGAAAGAGAGTTTCAACATGTCTTTCTTCTTTTTACAACTGAAAAAATGAAACCTCAAGCTAGTGAAGTTTCGGAGATTATTGAAACTGATTTAATAGAAACTCTTAAATTCTTTGAAACTAGCGGAAAAGGCTTTGTTGATTACATTCCGCAATTAGCTCTTGAATTCTTGCCCAGTAAATGCTATCATCTACTTGGTGATTGAAATACTGATCATTGTTATTGTCTTAGCTATCTTTTTTCTTTTGGATAGAAGAATAGCTGATATATCAAAAAATGTACGAGGCAGTGTTG
>CAYYPY010000061.1:0-3841 GCA_964473685.1 uncultured Candidatus Saccharibacteria bacterium | reverse complement strand
AAAGATTATTTTTATATGGAATAAGTATTTTTCTATTTTGAAGAAGTTTTTCCATATTATTTAATTCTTCATCGGAGCCATAAATTATAGAGATTCCTTTTTTATTAGAAATATTAACGATTTTTTTAAAAGGTGAAGACATTTCGCTTTCTATTTCCGCTTCAATTGATTCTCTTTCTAAATTATTATTTTTGTTAGAAACATTAATTATTATAGAACAACCTTTTTGAGGAATAATAAAGACATTTTGTGATATCGGTTCTGCTTCGGGACTAATCATAACAATTCCTGTTTCTTCAATATAAGTAGGATTATCTGGATTATTGATATTATCTACTGTCCATCCTTCTGGAACAGAAAAGGTAAGTCCAGCATTTTTGTTTTCAATTATTCTTCCTTCTGGAGTTTCTTGAATCTTGTAGTTCTCTGTTTTCTCGTAAGTAACAGGTTTGTTTTCTTGATATTCTCTCCAGAGAGGTGGTCCAGCCCAGATAGCTAGCAAGATGAGTAGGCCGATAATAATAAAGATAGTTATTTTAATTTTTCTTTTCATATAAATTATTTTGTTTAATAAATAATAACATAAAAAAAGATTACAGTAAAATAGTGAATGATATGTAAAAACATGGATTATTCAAGGTTTTAACTAAACCGCCAGATGTCCTTGCACATTACCTCTATCCATTGACGTTCTTCTTGGATGATGTATAGTATCAGTATCTTTGTAAATTAGGAGGAAGAGCATGATAATAAAAGCAATTATTGTTTTTTTAGGATTAACTACAGGAAATTTCATTTTGCAGTTTTTTAGAGATCAAGATTGGGCAGTAGCGTTTGAAAGATCTTTCTTTCAGGCGATAGCAATAATAGCCTATATTCTTGTTATATCCTAACTAAAACTTAAAGCTCCTTGTAGAATCATTTCTACTTGGAGCTTTTTTATATCAAAAATACAACTTTTTTATTTTAGGATGTTAATTATAATGAAAACCGCCATATATCTTTGTACATTACCTTTTTCTGTTTACAATACTGCTTTTTTGTATTATAGTAGCACTATAATGGATAGGGAATATTTAATTGCCATTACGAATGAAGCTTATCACTTAACTCTTCTTTTTCCGAAGAAGGAACCTTTGCGTTACAAGGTTAGAGAAGTAGCTAATGAAGTTCTAGCTGATTTGTTGACAATGTTTAAAGAGAAACCAACTAATGTTTTAGTAAGTAAAGTGGAAACTAATTGTATTCTTATGGACAGTTTTCTGGAAGTAGCTAAAAAACAAGAATGGGTAGAAAGATCATTAGTTAATATTGTCCAAGAGGGATACAAGGTTATTCAAGAAGAAGTTGTTAAATTAAAGCCAAAAATTAATACAGAAGAAAAGAAGGTTGAGAATACAGATAAAAAAGAAAAACCTTTAGTTTCTTTGAATTCTAGACAAAAAAAGATTCTTGATGTTTTGAAACAAAAAGATAGTGCTCAAGTAAAAGATATACAAGAGATTTTTCCTGATATAACTAAGAGAACTCTTCGTCGTGATTTCGAAGCTTTGTTGGCTTCGCAGTTAGTGGAGAGAGTAGGAGAAAGGTCAGAAACATTCTATCGTTTAGCTGATAGGACATTGTAGGACAAGGATAGGACAGAGAAAATGACCTACTATGTCCTACCTATCTAACCCTATTTAAACTTAAATGAAGGACACAAGAGAAGAATTTAAATATTGCTATAACAAGTATGTCCGACCTATATACAGGTTCGTATTACTTAAAGTGGAGTCTGATGATATAGCTAAAGATATTGTTTCTCAAACTTTCCTGAAAGGATGGGATGTTTTTCAAGCTGGAGAAATTAAAAATCCTAGAGCTTTACTTTATCGTATTGCTCGCAATCTAGTTATAGATCATTATCGTCAAAGGGGAGAGAATGTTTCTTTGGATAGTGTTAGTTTAACTGATAATAAGAATATAGCTAGAACAGCTGAAATAAACTCTGATATGGATTTAGTTAAGAAAGCTATCAAGAACTTAAATGAGAATTATCAAAATATGATTATATGGAGATATATAGATGAATTGTCTTTAACTGAAATCTCTAACCTTACTTCTAAGTCAGAAACAGCTACTAGAGTTACTCTTCATAGAGCTATGAAAGCTTTACAGCAAGAGATTAAACGTTACGAGGTGTAACAAAAATGGTTTTCAATCGTCATCATGTTAGTATGGACGAGAAAAAGATTATCTCTCAATTAAATAAGATTAAGCGTATCCAGCCCGATAAAGACTGGCAGGTTTCTCTTAGAAACGAGATAATCGGAGAAGATGTTACAGTTAAGAACCTATTCTCACACTCTGTATTGGCTACAGCCAGTGTTTTTGGTTTAATCGCTGTAATGTTTGTTTCAGCTCAAAACACTGTTCCTGGCGACTCTCTGTACGCTTTAAAGCAGGTTACAGAGAAGACTCAGCGTATCCTATCTGCTGATAAAGCTAATTTTGAACTTAATTTAGCTGAAAAGAAGATAGAAAACTTAGCTAGAGTAAGGATAGAGCATCGTGATAAAGGAATAGTGGAGTTAAGAGAAACTAAGTCTAGAGCTGAAAAAGAAGTTGTTCGTTCTTTAACTGAATTGTCTCCAGAAATAGCTATTGAGAAAGCCAGAGAGGTTGCTCCTTCTTTAGTGAACTTAAGAGAAAAAGAAGTTTTAGCTGTTGGATCTTTAGAAGAAGAAGCTAATGGTGATTCTGAAAAGATGATAGCTGAGATATTGATTTCTGATTTAGAAAGCAGAACATTAACTGACAGTCAACTTATTATGATCCAGGAAGCCAGAGAAAAGATAGAACAAGAACAATACTTTGAAGCAATGAAAATAGCTATGAGTATTGAAAATATTACAGATGAAGTTGTTGAAGAAGAGACTCCAGAAGATCCAGAAAAAGACACAGAAATAGAGACTGAGGATAACTAAGCCCTTTACAAGTTTTTTAGGAACTGTTAAAAAGATTTAATCTTTACTCTTCGAGATTTTTTGAATCTCGAGGAGTGCAGATTAGACAATGCACATTACATAGAATTTAGGAAATCGTTGCCTCGCATCTTTCCGAATGTATGGCCCTGAAGTTGCTTAACAATTTTAGGGGCCATAAAACGTCCCAATTATTGTTTGCATCCGGAAGGTCTTGTGAGGTGGTCGACAGCGAGAACAGACACAAATTATTAAAAACACAAAAAAAAGAAATACAAACCGAATACTATAAACGTAGAGGTTTGTAAAAAATTAGAAAATGAATATTACTAAGAAATTAGTTGCCCTAGGTATGGTTCTAGGAATGACTCTTTCTGTTATGGCTCCTGCTGTTAGCGCTATGACCACTGAAGAAATGACTACTATGATTGCCACTCTTCAGGCTCAGATCGCTGCTCTTCAGGCCCAGCTCGGAGAGACCACTCCTACCACACCTACAACTTCTGTGGCTGCTTGTGATGGTGTAACTTTCACCCGCAACTTGTCACTAGGAGATACTGGCGACGATGTTAAATGCCTACAGGCTCTCTTGAACACCGACACTGCTACACAGGTCGCTGATTCTGGAATTGGTTCTGTTGGTAATGAATCAAGTTACTTCGGTGCTCTAACCCGCGCCGCTGTTATTAAATTCCAGGACAAGTACGCTTCCGAGGTTCTAACCCCAATCGGACTTAGTGCTGGTACAGGATATGTTGGAGCTCAAACAAGAACTAAGCTAAATGCTATGTTAGTTGAAACTCCTACAACACCTGAAACTCCTGAAGAAGAGGAGGAAGAGGAAGAAGAAGAGACTCCTACAACTAATGTTGAAG
>CAYYPY010000060.1:0-6961 GCA_964473685.1 uncultured Candidatus Saccharibacteria bacterium | reverse complement strand
AGGTTTACCTCACTATGGACATATTTTAGCTACAACAATTAAAGATACGGTTTTACGCTACTGGACAATGCAAGGTTTTCAGACTCCACGTCGAGTGGGTTGGGATTGTCATGGCTTGCCAGTAGAAAACTTAATTGAAAAAGAATTAGGTATTAAAAGTAAAAAAGAAATTGAGAATCTAGGAATTGGTAAATTCAATCAAGCTTGTTGTGATTCTGTTTTGCGTTGTACTAGTGAGTTTCAAAAAACCTTAACCAGGGTTGGTCGTTGGGCTGACTATTCCAAGCCTTATACCACAATGAGTCGTGAGTATATTGAATCTGTTTGGTGGGTTTTAAAAAAGCTTTGGGATCAAGATTTAGTTTATGAAGATTATCGAGTAGCCCCTTATTGTCCACGTTGTGGAACTACTATTTCCAACTTTGAAGTTAATCAGGGTTACAAAGAAGCAAATGATCCTTCAGTTTTTGTTTTGTTTGACAAGTTTCTTATTTGGACAACTACTCCTTGGACTTTGCCAGCCAATCAAGCTTTAGCTGTTAATCCCGAGATTGAATATTGTTTAGTAGAGAATGAAGGTCGAGAAATGATTTTAGCTGAGAAAAGATTAGAAGTATTGGAGGGCGAATATACTATTAAAGAAAAGTTTTTAGGTAAAGATTTAGTTGGACAGGAGTATGGTGGGGGAAGAAAAGTGGTTCCAGCTGATTACGTTTCTACAGAAGATGGAACAGGTATTGTTCATATTGCTCCTATGTATGGAGAAGAAGACTTTAAGCTAGGACAGAAACATAATCTAAAGTTAGAACACACTGTTGATGAAGAAGGTTGTTACAATGGAAAGTTTATCAAAGATGCTGATAAAGATATTATAGAAGAACTGAAAAAAGAGAATCGTCTTTACAAGCAGGGACGAGTGGTCCACACCTATCCCTTCTGTTGGCGTTGCAATTCTCCCCTTATCTACTATGCTCTCAAGTCTTGGTATATCAAAGTAACCGCTATTAAAGATAAGTTGATAGCTAACAATCAAAAGATTCATTGGGTTCCCGAACATATTAAAGATGGTCGCTTTGGCAAGTGGTTAGAAGAAGTTAAAGACTGGTCTTTTTCTCGATCTCGTTTCTGGGGAGCTCCTCTTCCTATCTGGCGTTGCGAGAAGTGTCAACAAACTAAATGTTTAGGTAGTGCTCAAGGTATTGATGCCGACTTACATCGTCCATCTATTGATAAAGTAGTTTTCAAATGTAGTTGTGGTGGTCAGATGAAAAGAGTTCCTGAAGTATTTGATTGTTGGTTTGAATCTGGTTCTATGCCTTTTGCTCAATGGCATTATCCCGTTGAAAACAAAGAAACGGTTGAAGAAAGATTTCCTGCTGACTTTATCGCTGAAGGAGTTGATCAAACTAGAGGATGGTTCTATACATTACATGTTTTAGCTACCGCCTTGACCAATCAAGATATAGGATTAGGTGTTGATAAACCAGCTTTTCGTAACGTTATCGTTAATGGTTTGATTTTAAGTGAGAAAGGCAAGAAATTAAGTAAGAGTTTGCGTAACTATACTGCTCCAGAAAATATTATTAATCAGTATGGAGCTGATAGTTTACGTTTCTTTTTGTTGGCTTCTAGTTCTATGGGTGAAGACTATCGTTTTTCAGACAAAGCAGTTGGCGATACTTATCGTCGAGTAGTTATGACTCTTTTTAATTCCCTTTCTTTTTGGCAGATTTATCGTCAACCAGCTATAGAAATAGAGATTAAAAACAGTTTAAATAAATGGATTTTATCTCGTTTAAACGATACCAATGAAAAGATTTCAAAATATATGCAGGATTATGACTTAACCCATGCTTCTCGTACTTTAGCTGATTTCATTGATGATCTTTCTAACTGGTATATTCGTCGGGCTCGTCGTCGTTTCAAAGATAATGAAGCGCCTGAATTTAGTGAAGTTTTACGCCGAGTTTTATTAGATACTGCTAGAATTGGCGCTCCTTTTCTACCGTTCTTAAGTGAACATATATTTAAAACTATTAATAATACTTCTGTTCATTTAGAAAAATGGCCAGAACCATCTGAACGTGATCAACAGTTAGAGAAAGAAATGGAAGAAGTAAGAAATTTAGTGGCTCAAGTGTTAGCTCAACGTGCTGAACATAAAATTAAAGTGAGACAGCCACTCAATCAGCTTAAGATTCCTCGTTCTAGTTTTAGTGATGAGTTAACAGAAATATTATTAGAAGAAGTCAATGTTAAAAAGATTGTTGCTGATGCTGGCATTTTAGCTTTAGATACTGAAATTACTGAAGAATTAAGAATTGAAGGAGAAGTCAGAGAAATTATTCGTCGTGTCCAAGCTAAAAGAAAAGAACAAAAACTATCAGTTCATGATTTAGCTAAAATTAAGATTGTTTCTCCATCAGCTGATAATTTACAATCTTTCTATGAAGAAATTAAAAAAGAAACTCAAGCCAAAGAGTTAATTTTACTTGAAGGTCCAGAAGAAATTAATGTTTCTTTATGAACGAACCCCAGCTTTTGTTCTGGGTCAGAAAGAAAAAGGTGAGGCAGATAAGATAATTTTTTGCTATACCGAAGAGTATGGACGATTAGATTTAGTTGCTCGTTCGGTTAGAACTATGACTTCCAAGTTAAAAGGTTCAGTGGAACCATTTACACTAGGGGAGTTGGAGTTTATCCGAGGTAAAAGCAAAACATTAACTGATTTTATCCCAGTGAAGCGTTGGACAGATCTCTCTTCCTGGGGTTATCTTGATAAGGCGTCGGCTCTTTTTCTTCGTTTCTTGAAAGAAGAAGAGAAGGATGATAGGGTGTGGAAGTTGTTGAATTTTTTTCTGCATAACCTTAATGAAAAAGGATATTACTTTCTGGCCTGGAACCTTATTGACTGTTTAGGTTACTTTCCTGAACTAAATAACTGTCCAGTTTGTCGGAAGAAGCTAAAAGAAGAGAAACTTCTTTTTTCACCAGCTGAAGGCGGAGTTGTTTGTTGTGGGTTAGGAGAAAAGATCAACCCCGATGTTATCAAAACTCTTCGTTTAATTAAAACAGACAAGTTCTTTCAATTAAAGTCTTTACCAGCTCAGATGGAAGAAATTCTTGACCAGTACTTAAATTATCTGTTGGAGTGAGTTTATATTGCAATTTTTTGCAATACAGTATTTTATATTGCAATTTTCCTTGATTTTTTGCAATATAACATTTTATATTGCAATTTTTGATCAAAACTTATAATATAACATCTCATGTCGCAATTTTTATAATATACTATAATACAAACAAATTATGTTATCTGTTGGAATAGTAGGCCTACCTAATGTAGGTAAATCAACTCTTTTCTCTAAGCTAACCCAGAAAGAGGTTAGTCGGGAGAACTATCCTTTCTGTACTATCGACCCTAATGTCGGTGTAGTTGAAGTACCTGACAAAAGAGTGGATCGTTTGTCAGAGATGAGTCAGTCCAAGAAGAAGATATATACAGCTATTGAGTTTGTTGATATTGCTGGCCTCATTAAAGGAGCCAGTCAGGGAGAAGGTCTAGGTAATCGTTTCTTGGCTCATATCCGAGAAGTGGATGCCATCCTCTATCTTCTTCGTGGATTTTCTAATCCCGAGATTATTACTACCTTAGGAGAGATTTCTCCTCAGAAAGAGAAAGAAATTCTTGATATGGAGCTGATTATGAAAGACCTGGAATCTCTAGAGAAGCTAAAGATACCAACTCCGGCTCAGAGTAAATGCTTAAAGATTCTTCAACAAGGAATATCTTTACGTGATGCTGATTTAAATGAACAAGAAAAAGAAGAGATGAAGAACTTTCTTTCTCTGAAGCCCTGTTTCTCTGTTATCAATGGACCAGAAGGAGTAGATATCTCAGCTACAGATGACTTCAGTCCTATCATCTGCTCAGCTTACGAACTACTCAACTTAATTACTTTCTTTACTAGCGGTCCAGAAGAAACAAGAGCTTGGACTCTAAAAAAAGGTTCAACTGCTCCTCAAGCTGGAGGAGTGATTCACTCTGACTTTGAATCTAAATTCATTAGAGCTGAAGTTGTTCACTGTGATGATCTTCTTGCTTTAGGTGGCTTCAGTCAAACCCGAGAGAAGGGGAAGTTAAGATTAGAGGGTAAGAACTACATCGTTCAAGACGGAGATGTTATTGTTATCCGGCATGGATAATTTGTTGCTTTTCTCTTTGAGTGGTGATAAAATGATTTCAATGAGAAATAGACGTAAGTCTTTCACTTTGATTGAACTCTTAGTGGTGATTGCTATTATCGGCATTTTCTCTTCTTTGGTTATAGCTAGATTCAGCAATGTTAGAGATAATGCTAAAATAGCTAATACTCTGCAGTGGGCGGGTGGAGTACATAGATCCTTAGGTGCTAATTTAATTGGTCACTGGCCTTTAAATGGGGATGTAAAGGATATTTCTGGTTATGAAAATAATGGAGAAATTATTGGTGATCCTGTATGGGTTGATAGTGTTCCTGGAACAGATGGCATGGCTTTAGAATTTGATGGTGAGGATGATTATGCGGACACAAATACTATATATGATTTTGAAGATGATGATTCCTTTACTATTGTTGTATGGTCACGATCCTTAGATACAGGAAGGTATTTGTGTGGTTATAGGTATCATTTAGCACGAGGAACTTTCACTACGAGAGGGACTGATGGATTTTCAGTTTCTACTGGAATTATTGATAATAATTGGCATCATATAGCAATAGTATATGATGGAAGTACTTCTACAAAATATTTGAAATCTTTTGCAGATGGTGATAATAAATATAATAATAGCCAAACAGGATCACCTCTCAGTTCTTATTATGCTCAAACTTTTATAATAGGAGCTACAAGGCATTCTGGTTATATTTTTTCTCATTCAATAATTTCCGATGTCCGCATCTACGACACCGCTCTCACCGCTGAAGAAGTAAGTCGAATCTATGTGGAAACCAAAGATAAGTATTTGGTAGAGAATTAGGGCTAGTATTTTTTTCTTTTCTTGGTATAATAGGAATATATGAAAAAGATTCTATTAGTAGAAGATGATACTTTTTTAGTTGACCTATATGTCACTAAGCTAGAAGAGAGTGGTTTTAAAGTTGAAGCTGCTCGTGATGGTCAAGAAGCTTTAGACATTGTGGAAAAAAAGAAGTTTGATCTTATAATCTTAGATCTTCTTATGCCCAATATGAATGGATGGGATTTTTTGAAGAACATGAGAGAAAAAGGATCAGAAACTAAAGTTATCATTGTTTCTAACTATGACCAAGAGATTGAAAAGCAAAAAGCTTTGCAAGCTGGTGCTTTAGCTTACTTGGTTAAAGTTGACCACACTCCAACAGAGATAGTGGAGAAGATAAAGAAGTATTTATGAGTTTAAGATTAATTGAGATTCTTTTACCTCGTAAGTATCAGAAACTTCAAGAGTTGTTCCAGAAGTATCCGGTGCTTGATTTTTGTTATACTCAAAAGATAGAAGAAAAGATTATTGATTACTCATATCACTCTATGGCTGAGAACAGAATCTTAGTTAGAGTTCTTTCTTCTGCTGAAGGGACAGAGGAGATAGTTGATTATCTAGAAACATGCTTTGAAGGAGAAGAAGATTTCCGAGTAGTTGTTTTGCCAGTTGAAGCTTCTATACCTCGTCCAGTAGATAATGGAAATGGTAAACAAAAAGCTAGCCGTGTTTATAGGGAAGAGCTTTATAATAAAATTATTGGATCTACAGAGATTAGTTTTGTTTATTTAATCCTCGTAGCTTTAGCTTCAGCAGTAGCAGCTGTTGGTTTAATTACAGGCAATATTCCTTTTATCATTGGTTCTATGGTAATAGCTCCACTTCTTGGTCCTAATATGGCCTTATCTCTAGCTACGACTATGGGAGAAGCTAAACTGATTGGAAGATCTTTGAGTTCTATTATTATTGGTGCTTTAGTGGCTGTAGGAATTGCTGTTTTAATTGGACTACTATTTAATGTTGATAGCACTGCTCCTGAGTTGGTTCGTCGAACAGTTGTCAGTATACCTGATTTGGTGGTAGCTTTAGCAGCTGGTGGTGCGGGAGCTCTTTCTTTCACTAGTGGTGTTTTTGCTTCTTTGATGGGAGTTATGGTTGCAGTAGCTCTTTTGCCACCTTTAGTAGCAATTGGTATATTCCTTGGTTCAGGATTGATGACTCAAGCTAGTCAGGCTTTACTTTTATTACTTCTTAATTTTGCAGGAATTAATTTAGCTGCATTATTGATTCTTTTGGTTCAAAAACTTGGACCTAAAGAAGGAACTTGGCGACAAATTCTTTCTTCTAGATTATTATCTTTTTTAGCTATTTGTTTTTGGACGATCTTCTTAGCGGTTATCTGGATATCAATAATGTGAAGATAATTAAAAAAAACAATTCAGCTCGTTTGGGATTAATTTCTACTCCTCATGGAGATATTGCTACACCAGCTTTTGTGCCAGTAGCTACTAAAGGAGCTTTAAGAGGCATTAGCTTTCAGCAAGCTAAGGCTGATATATATATGATGAATACTTATCACTTCTTGCCTCGCCGAGAAGAAGTGAAGCAGATTGGTGGTTTACATAATTTTTGCAATTGCTCTTTTCCCATTATGACTGATAGTGGTGGTTTTCAAGTTTTTAGTTTAGGTCAGGCTCGCGTTGATGGAGTAGGTAAGGTGGGTCAACAGAAGAAAGCTAGTTCTCCTTCTTTAACAAAGATAGATGAAGAAGGGGTGTCTTTTGTTTCTTTGAAAGATGGTAGTCGTTTTCATTTGACTCCTGAAGATTCCATTAAAGTACAAGAGGACTTAGGAGCTGATATTATCTTTGCTTTTGATGAATGTACTTCTCCTTTAGCTAATAGAGATTATACTGAACAATCAATGCAAAGGACTCATCGCTGGGCTGATAGGTGTTT
>CAYYPY010000059.1:0-7990 GCA_964473685.1 uncultured Candidatus Saccharibacteria bacterium | reverse complement strand
ATTGGAATTTTTAGGAGATGCTGTTCTAGAATTAGTTGTTACTGAATATCTTTACAAAAAATATCCTGCAAAAGATGAAGGGGAGTTAACTAACTGGCGAGCGTCACTAGTTAATTCTAAAATGTTAGCTCAAGTATCTACCGATTTAGGATTCAATGAATATCTTCTTCTCTCAAAAGGTGAATCAAAAGAAGAGGGAAAAGCCAGACAATATATTTTAGCTAATACCTTTGAAGCATTCACTGGGGCTCTATACCTTGATAAAGGATTAAAATCCTGCTATGATGTAATCGCTCAGCATCTTCTACCTCGTTTAAATGAAATTATTAGAACTGGATCGTATCGTGATCCTAAATCTATTTTTCAAGAAGAGGCTCAGAAGAAATCAGGTATTACACCTAAGTATCAGGTTCTAAGTGAGTCAGGACCAGATCACGAAAAAACATTTATTGTTGGTGTATATCTTAATCAAAAGTTAATTGCTAAAGGAAAAGGGTCCTCTAAGCATGAAGCTGAAGAAGAAGCTGCAAGATTAGCGTTAGAAATACAAGAATAAAAATAAAATATGTTAGTTATAAGATTATTAAGAGTAGGAAAAAAGAAACAACCAGTTTTCAAGGTTGTTGTAACAGATAAAAAGAACCCACCACGAGCTGGTCGTTTTGTTGAAGAGCTTGGTTTTTACAATCCTCATACTAAAGCCAAAAAAATTAATGGAGAAAGAGCTCTTTATTGGATTGGTGTTGGTGCTCAACCATCAGATACAGTTCATAATATGTTAGTTTCAGAAGGGGTTTTAGAAAAAAAGAAAAGACCAAACCACAATATTGTTCCTCCTAAAGAGGAAGAAACTCCTGCTGAAGAACCAAAGAAAGCTCCAGTAGAAAAGAAAGAAGAAGCTCCTGCTGAAGAACCAAAGGAAGCTCCAGTAGAAAAGAAAGAAGAAACTCCTGCTGAAGAACCAAAAGAAGAAAAAACTGAATAAATTTTACAACAAGATTAACCGGGCTTAGCTCGGTTTTTTGTTTGACCTAGTTTAAGATATCTTGTAGAATAAGGTATTATGAATAAAAAGAAAACTACTCCTCCAAAGAAAAAGACAGAAATTAAGGAGAAAAAGATTCCGGCTACTGTCCACAAGGCCAAAATAAAGATTATTGGTATTGGTGGTGGAGGTGGCTCTATTGTTAAAGAAATATCTTCTCGTTTAAGTCGAGTAGATTTTGTGGTTGCTAATACAGACTTAGGTGCTCTTAAAGACACTCCTAATAAAGTCAAGACATTAGCTTTTGGACAGAAGTTAACAGATGGATATGGAACTGGAATGGATCCTAACTTAGGAGCTGAAGCCGCCCAACAAGACAAAGAGAAAATACAAGGAGCTATGAAAGATTGTGATATTTGTATTTTAATAGCTTCTTTGGGAGGAGGAACTGGTTCTGGGGCAACACCTGTTTTTGCTCGTTTAGCTAAAGAAGTTGGTTGTCTAACTTATGGTATTTTTACTTTACCTTTTGAATTTGAAGGAGGTAAAAAAATGGAGATGGCTCGCGATGCTTTAGAAAAAACACAATCACATATTAATGCTTTAACTGTTTTACCTAATGAAGGAATATTCCAAATGGTTGGTAAAGATACTCCTCTCAGCGATGCTTTATCAGTGATAAACAAGGAATTAGCTGATAGTTTAGAAGGATTGATTCAAACAATATATGAACCAGGATTAATTAATATTGATTTTGCTGATTTAAGAACAGTTCTAGAAGGAAGAGGCCGTCTTTGTTATTTACATACAGTTGTTGTTAAAGATGATGAAAAAACAGAAGAAGGATTGAAAAAAGCTTTACACAGCCCACTCTATTCCTATGATATTTCAGGATCAAAAAGCATTCTCTTCAATGTTTGTGGGAACAAAGGAATGGGATTGAAAGAGGTTTCTCGTATTTCATCTGAGATCGCGAGTAATGCTAAGAATAACGCTAAGATAATTTTTGGTGTTACTCAAGGAACTCGTTTTGGTTCAGGAATGAGAATCACTGTTTTAGCTACTGGTTGTGAAGCCGATATTCTTCCTAAATCAAAAGAAGAAAAGAAAAAAGTTGTTGTTCCTAAAAAAAAGACTAAAAGAAGAAAAACAGCTGTTGATATTAAAAAGGAAGTAGAAGATGAAAAAGGTTTTTTAAATGAAGAAGAAAAAGTTTGGGAAACACCAGCTTTTCTTAGAAACAAAGATTTATGATAGAAACAAATTTAGAAATGATTTCGAGTATTTTCAAAGAACGTTCAGTTGATGCTCGTAAATATGATCATGGTTTAGTTGTTGTTATTGGTGGTTCTGAATTTTATAGTGGATCACCAGCTCTTTCAGCTTTAGCTGCTTTTCGTACGGGAGCTGATATGGTTAAAGTAGTAGCTCCTGAAAGAGCAGCTAATATTATAGCTTCTTTTAGTCCTGATTTAGCTGCCCTTGGTCTTGCGGGTAAACATCTCAATGAAAGTCATTTAAATGATTTAATTGCTTTAACTAAATCTTCCAAAGAAGTGGCTCGTGGAAATGTGGCAGTGGTTATCGGAGGAGGTTTAGGAAGATCAGAGGATACTAGAAAATTAATTCACAAATACTTAGAACAAGTTTCAGTACCAGTAGTTATTGATGCTGATGCTATCCATGCTTTAAAACAAAAAACAGATTTAATTAAAGGTAAGAACTTTCTAATTACGCCTCATTATTTTGAGTTTTTCTCTTTGACTGGTCGAGAGGTGTATAATCTTTCTGAAGATGAAAAGATTGCGATAGTAACTGAAGAAGCTAGCCGTCTAGAAACAACTATTCTTCTTAAAGGTAAAATTGATATTTGTTCTAATGGTCAAGAGACATATGTTAATAAAACGGGTTCTCCATATCTAACAGTTGGTGGTTGTGGAGATGTTTTAGCTGGTGTTTGTGGATCTATGTTGTCTCGTGGGGTTTCCGCTGTAGAGGCTGGCGCAGCAGCAGCTTTTCTAAATGGTCGGGCTGGTGAGAAAATTGGTTGTGAGTCAATGACAGCAACTGATATAATTGAAAGTTTCAAAACAATAATATGAATGATTTAACAATAATTGGCGGTGGCCCAGCTGGGATTACTGCTGGTATATATGCTGCTCGTAAAAAACTATCAACTATTTTAGCTACCAAGGATTTTATTGGTCAGGCTGGTGGGGGTTGGCCGATAGAGAATTATCCTGGGTTTTCTTCTACCACAGGAATTGATTTAATGAAAAAGATGGAACAACATTTGCGTACTCATGATTTAGAGATAAAAGAAGCAGTTAAAGTTTTGCGGGTAGAAAAGATTGAACAAGGTTTTCAGATAACAACTGATGATGGTCAGAGTTGGTCGTCAAAAGCAGTTATTGCAGCTTCTGGTAAAAATCCTCGTCCTTTACAAGTTAAAGGAGAAGAAGAATACAAAGGCAAAGGAGTGTCATACTGTGTGACTTGTGATGGTCCTTTATTCAATGGTAAAGATGTAGCTGTTATTGGTGGAGGTAATGCTGGTTTTAAAGCTGCTTTAGAATTAGCTAAATATTCACCTAATGTATATATTTTAGAATTAGCTAAAAAAATTCCTGCTGATGGTATTGAACAAGAAAAAGCAGTTAAGGCTGGTAATGTGACTGTTCTGTCTGGAGTTAGGACTAAAGAGATTAAGGGAGATAAAATGGTTTCCTCTCTTGTTTATGAACAAGATGGTCAAGAAAAAGAAATAGATGTGAAAGGTATTTTTGTAGAAGTTGGTTCTATCCCTGCTACTGAGTTCTTGAATGATTTAGCTGAATTCAATCAACGAGGTGAATTAATTGTAGATCCTAATACCGGGGCTACTTCTACTCAGGGTCTTTTTGGTGCTGGTGATATGACAGATGTTCGTGACAAGCAAATAGTCGTTGCTTGTGGTAACGGAGCTAAGACAGCTCTATCAGTATATAATTACTTAAATGAAAATTAAAAAAATAACAGGTAGTGAGATTCTTGATTCTCGTGGTAATCCAACTATTAAAGTATATTTAGAAACAACAAATGGTGTTTTCACTTCCTCTGTTCCTTCCGGAGCTTCTACAGGTATGTATGAGGCAGTAGAATTGAGAGATGGTGGAAACAGATATTTAGGTAAGGGTGTTCAGAAAGCAATAAAGAATATCAATACTAAAATTTCTCCTGCTCTGAAAGGAATGGATGTTAAAGACCAAGAAAAAATTGATCAACGTATGATCAAATTAGATGGAACAAAAAACAAGAGTGTTCTTGGTGGTAATGCTATTGTTGGTGTCTCTTTAGCTGTTTGTCGTGCTGGAGCATCTTTTTATGGTTTGCCTCTTTATAAGTATATATCTAAATTGAGTGGCCGAGACATTAAAATGCCAAGACCTCTTTTTAATGTGATTAATGGAGGAGCTCATGCCTCTAATGATTTGGATTTTCAGGAGTTTATGATTTCACCTCGTAAAAAGAAATATAATGATATTTTAGAAGCAGCGTCTGTTTTTTATCATCAGCTCAAGAAAACTATTAAAAAGAAATATGGAGCTACTGGAGTAGGTGATGAAGGAGGTTTTGCTCCTGATATTACTACACCTGAAGAAGCTCTTAATTTAATTTCTAAAACAGAAGGCGATGTTGATATTGTATTAGATGTAGCTGCCTCTAGTTTTTTCAAGAAAAAGTATATCACTAAAATGGGATCTTTTAATTCCAATGAATTAATTAAATATTATCAGAAATTGATTAAAAAATATCCTATTATTGCCATTGAAGATCCTTTAGACGAAAATGATTGGGAGGGATTTATTTCGGCTACCGAAAAATTAGTAACTATTGTTGGTGATGATTTGTTGGTTACTAATCCAGAGAAGATAGCAATAGCTTTAGAGAAAAAAGCTTGTAATGGTATGATTATTAAAATTAATCAAATAGGAACTGTTACGGAAGCTTTACAAGCTGTAGCTATGGCTCAAGAGAATAAATGGACAACTATTGTTTCTCATCGTTCGGGAGAAACAGATGATGATTTCATCGCTGATTTTAGCGTTGGTATTGCTTCAGATTATATTAAAACAGGAGCCCCAGCCCGGGGTGAAAGGGTAGTCAAATATAATAGATTATTAGAGATATATGAAGAAAATTTTAATTGTCGTTGATGGCTTGGGAGATAAACCTATTTTTGATGGTTTAACTCCTTTAGAAAAAGCTGATACACCTATTTTGGATCAAATGGCCAGAGAAGGTGTAGTCGGATCAGTTGCAACCTATTATCCTGAAGGTGGGATTCCTACTTCCGAAGGGGCCCATTTAGCTATTTTTGGACACAACGAACAAGAAGTTGGTATTGGACGGGGAATTATTGAAGTTCTAGGAATGGGTATGGATATCCAACCAGGTGATATTGGTTTTCGTGGTAACTTTGCCACCATTAAAGATGGTTTAATCGTTGATCGTCGAGCTGGGAGAATAGAAGAAACAGAAGAATTAGTAGCTAAATTACAAGGCATTACTATTGAAGGAGTTAAGTTTTTTGTTAAACGTTCTGTTTCTCATCGTATTGGTATTGTTATGCGAGGTGAGGACTTATCAGATGATGTTTCAGGTAATGATTCCAAGGAAATAAATGTTCCTCCTTTAAAGATTACGGGTCATTCTCGTACCGCTCGTATTCTTGATCTTTTCTTAGATGAAGCAGCTCGTCGTTTAAGTGAAGATTATCCAGCTAACTATATATTGGTTAGAGGAGCGGGAGTTTTAAAGGATTTGCCTAAATGGGAAAATTCAGCTTGTATTGCTGGTGGACCTCTTTACAAAGGAATTGGACGGTTATTAGGAATGGATATGATTGATGTTCCTGGAGCTAATGCTTTGCCAACCACTAACTTAGATGGAAAAATAGCAGCTGCTATTCAAGCAATCAAGAAGTATGATTTTGTTTTTTGCCATATTAAAGCTCCAGACAATTTAGCAGAAGATGGTGATTACGAAGGTAAAAAAGAATTTATTGCCAAGATGGATACAAGCTTTAAACCATTGTTGGATGTAGAAAATGTAAAAGTTATTGTTACCGCTGATCATTCTACATCATCTTTAGACAAAAAGCATACTACTGATAATGTACCAGTTTTAGCTTGGATTAAGGGTGTGGTTGGTGATAGTGTAGGTTCTTTTTCTGAAAACAAAGTTGGTGATTTAGGTGTTATTCCACAAATTGAACTTTTGTCGCGCTTGTGAAAATATTAGACGTGTGTTATATTCTAAAACATATGAATAAAAATATAATTATCGGTGTTGTTGTAGTACTAGCCGTATTACTTACAGCAACTCTTGTTTGGGTCAATAATGAAGAAGATCCTAGTCAGAAAGTTTTAAGTTATTTCAACGAACATTTTTTTAATGGAGAAGGTGAAATAATTAGTGTTTCTCCTCAAGATGAAGATGGGCGAGAAATTGTTGTTGGGTTGGGAGAAGAAGAAATCACTTTATTCTTGCTTCCATCTGAACAATATGTTTATATCAATCGGTTTGATATGGAGCCATATATGGAAATAGATGATTTGGGTGAAAGAGTTATTACAGCACTCAATGAAATTATTTCACCAAATCAAGGAGAAGATGACGAAGAGATAGTTTTAGCTATAGATTCTATATCAGAGGAAGACAAAGATGGTCGTGATGTTTCAGTATTAATCAATGAAGAACCAATTGAATTACATGTTTCTCCATCTGGTCGCTATCTTTTCTTGCCTCTTCCAGAACCTCCTTATGTCATTAAGTTTGATATTAATGAACCTCCTTTTGAAAAACCAGCTGAAGAAGAAATGGCTGTTGGTTTTATTCCCACAGAAGATGAAATATGTTTTGAGGATGGTAAGCCAGTAATTTATTATTTTGGATCAACTACTTGTCCTCATTGTGAATGGGAAAGACCAGTTATAACTGAAGTAGCTGAATCGTTTGGTGATAATATAGTTTTCTATGATCATACTGATGCTGAAGAGGATACTGATGTTATGATGAAATATAATCCTCAAGGATATATTCCAATGATGGTTTTGGGTTGTCGTTACTACCACATTGGAGCAGGAGAGAACTCAGGAGAAGAAGTTCATAAAGGTGAGATAACAGAAATTATCTGTGAGCTAACCAATAATCAGCCCGCAGAACTATGTATATGAAGATAAGAGTATTTAGTACACCTACTTGTCCTTACTGTGTGATGTTAAAAAACTTTTTAAAAGAAAATGGTTTTGAATACGAAGACATAGATGTATCTCAGAGTGAAGAAGCTCAAACAGAGATGATTGAGAAAACTGGCCAGATGGGTGTTCCAGTGACAGATATTGATGGAGAATGGATAATAGGTTTTGATCAGGTTAAAATTAAAGAACTTCTTGGATTGTAAAGAACAGCCCTTCGGGGCTGTTTTTTTATTGATAACTAATTTGCTTTTTAAAAATATTTCCTAAAAAGAGGAAGTTTTAGAAATAAAATGACATGGGTGTTCCAGTAACAGATATTAATGGAGAGTGGATAGATCTTAAATTAAGTATTAATATCACAAGGGGGCTTTTCTTTATCTGTTTTTTGTGCTATTTTTTGTTCAAGATCTTTGAAATCTAAACCAAGGAGGTTTATAATGTTTATCGACAAATTAACTAAAAGACAAGAAAAGATAAATTCTTGTCTAGGTGTGAGTCTTAATCCTGTCTTGGAGGAAATGCCATTTTCCTTCAAGGATATTGTTGATACACCTATCTATGCTAAGTTTTATTTATGGATGGAGTGGCTGGTGAACCAAGTAGCACCATACACTTCATTATTTTATGTCAATACCAATTATTGGACTCGGTTTTTTAGTGGGGATATCGCTCTTTATGAATTAATTAAGTATATTCAATATACTTACAAAGATATTCCCATTCTTTCTTCAGCAGAAAAGGTGGATGCTATGCCATTTGATGT
>CAYYPY010000058.1:0-3909 GCA_964473685.1 uncultured Candidatus Saccharibacteria bacterium | reverse complement strand
GTGTCACCAAAACCAACTAACACAACGGAAGCCAAGATACCAATAATAGCAATGACTACTAACAATTCAATAAGTGTAAAACCTTTTTTCATATTTTTTTATTTTTATTTATCGACCTTCTTTATATTACCATTAAAACAAATAACAAGTCAACTAACTAGATGTGGATATTATTTAACTAAATTATATTCCAATGTTTTGTGATCTATATCCCCTCCCATTACTTTAATCTTAACTTTATCACCTAAAGCATACTTCTTTTTCTTTTTCTGACCAATCAAACAAAATCTCTTGGCATTAAAAATATAGTAATCATCTTTAATATTCTGTATTCTAATCATACCTTCAGCTTTAGTTTCTAATTCTTGAACGTATAGACCCCAAGCTGTAACACCAGAGATAATTCCTTCACAAGTTTGACCTTGACGAGCCAACATATACTCTACTTGTTTATGAGCGATAGAAGCTCTTTCTGCTGAAAGAATATCTAGTTCACGCTTAGATATTTCTTCAGCTATTTCTTGGTATGATTTTTTGTCTTTTTCTGGTTTATTCTTTAATTTCTTTAATAAAAGACGGTGAATAATTAAATCAGCATAACGACGAATAGGTGAAGTGAAATGACAATAATGTTTAAGAGCTAATCCAAAATGTCCAATATTTTTAGTTGAATAACAAGCTTTACTCAAAGAACGCAGAACTACTGATTGAATTAAAAATTCTTCTGGTTCATCTTTAACTGTAGATAGCAATTTATTGATATCCTTGGATGTTGGATTCTTTTTCAAGTTATAACCTAAAGGAGAAACAAAATTAACTAAATCAGATAAAGCCTTTTTGTCTGGTTCTCCATGAACACGATAAAGACAAACACTACCACCTAAATATTGAGCTACTTGTCGATTAGCTAAAATCATAAATTCTTCAATTAAACGATGAACCTCTTGCCTTTGCTTTATCTCAATCTGCACAGGACGTCCTTGTTTGTCTAAATGAAAATCTAACTCTGTTTGATCAAATTCAATAGCTCCTCGTTCTTGTCTTTTTTCAATCATTTCTCGTGACAAATCACGTAAAACAATTAAATCATCAAGAAATGGACCTTCGTTGTTATCTAAAACTTCTTGAGCTTCTTCATAGCTAAAACGTTTTTGAGAACGTATTACCGACCGACCCATCCAGACCTTTTGTAGTTGAACCTTCTTATCTAACGTCAATAAAACAGTGAAAGCCATTTTGTCTTCATTGGGATTTAAACTGCAAGCACGATTAGACAATGCTTCTGGAAGCATTGGCACTGTTCTATCAACTAGGTATAAGGAAAAAGCTCGCTCTCTGGCTTCAGTGTCTAAAAGAGAATTTTCACGAACATAGTAAGAAACATCAGCAATATGAACTCCAACCCGATAAATATCTTTATCTACTCTTTCTAAAGAAAGAGCGTCATCAAAATCCTTGGCATTCCAAGGATCAATAGTAAAAACTGGTAAAGAACGAAGATCACGGCGACCAGCTGTATTGACAGGCAAATTGGCCATTTTACGGGCCTCGTCTTCAAACTTTTTAGGAAAAGAACGAGGTAACCCTCTTTCCGCCATGATAGAGCGCATTTCTACCTCATTGTCTCCACTAGGACCAAAGACTTCAATAATTTTTCCTTCTGGATTGCGTTGAGGATCTTCCCATTCTTTTAACTCCACTAAAACTTTGTAACCAGATTTAATGTTCTTTGTTTGAGAAACAAAAATATCAGTATAGACATGTCTATCATCAGGACGAAGAAAAGCAAAACCTCTTCCCTTTTTTTCTACTGTTCCTACAAATCTAGTTTTTTTTCTTTTAACTATTTTTGTTACCTCCCCTTGTTGACGTTCACCAGGAATTTGAGGAAACAAAGAAATCTCAACTTCATCTCCATGGAGAGCTGTATTTAAAAAACCGGCTGGAATCTGAATATCGTCTCCTTCAGAAACCGTAAGATAACCTACACCTGCAGGTGTTATTGATATTGTTCCTTTCATATAAAAAGAGAAAAGCCCCCGAGGGGGCTGTCTCATTATGGTTGTAAAACTTCCTCTGTTTCGCCTTCAACAGAAATAATCACTTCATCACTAAATTGCAGAAGTGTTTGTTCTATTTGATTACGAATAGCATTAACTGTAGCTGAACCAGCTACTCCTTCATCTAAGGTAGCAGAAAAATCAACTCTAGCTATACCATCCTCAATTGTTAAATCAAGAACTTCCACTCCTTCATTGATAGCAGTAGTGTATTCATCAGTTGTTGGACCAGCTAAAAGAGTTTCTAGAACAGTTAAAGCCGAGTATTCTTCTGTAGGCAAAGTGTATGTTACTGGAACAACTTCTTCTTGCTGTAAAAAGAATACGGAAAATTCTGTTGTTAGCATTTCACCTGTCATCTCAGAAAATACTTCATCAGTAATAGCTGAAACAACTTGATTGTCTTTAACAGTAACCACTGTTGTATGTGGAGTTATAACCTGAGCTGTCATCTGATCGGTACGATCACCATAACCAGCTGAACTTGATGTGAAAGAAAAGACAAAACTATAATCATCTGTCTCTTGGCTTTCATCAAGAGTTAATTCAGAACCATCATATAGATATGTTGGAGCTGTATTTTCAACCCATTCTGTAGCTAAAATTTCCGCTTCCTCTATGGTCATTCCTTCATCAAGAGTTGATTCAACGGATTGATTATAAAGCCACATAGCTCCATAAACGAGAGCAAAAACAATAATAGCTGTAATAAGTACTTTTTTCATTTAATTATTGAATAATTTTTAAGACCTTTAACAATTAAATTATAGCACAAACATTACTTAATAACAATGTCAGCTTTTTCTTTTAAAATATCTAAAATCTCTTCGTATTCCATATCTTTTTCTTCTATAACCATTCTCAGTAAATGCTGACGATAGTTTTCCCAACAAAAATCTTCCATTGTCATTTTTTGTGAAGCCAATGAATTTTCAACATTTTCTTGGCCATAAGTAGCTATAGCTTCTTGGCATAGTTCATTGCTATTAGCAGTTAATCCTAATTTATTAGCTTCTTGAATGAAAAGTTCTTCATGGATACTATCCGTAAGAATATTTTCTCTTAACTCTTTGATATCAAAATCATCTATATTCTCTCCACTACTTTCAATACCAGCTAACACCCGAGAAACTCTTTTCTCATAAAGAGAGGAAGATATAGGAACTCCATTAACCACTGCTACGTTTTCATCTTGAACTCCAAAAAAGAAATAAGCAAAAGATAGAATGACAACAATTATTGAAATTATGATTATATTCCTCATTTAATTATAATTATAGATTTATCTTCTAATATAGAAATGGCTTCGTTGTAATCAACCTCAACACCATCAATCAAACATTTTTCTTGACAAACATTACTAACACCTAATTTTTCAGCTTCTTGACGCAAAAGTTCTTCTTCTATCATCTGACGTAAAACTGATTCTCTAATTTCTAAACTATCCCCCATTTCAGCAATAACAATATCTAATTTATTTTGATAATCTTCAACTAATATTTTAACTCCATTAACAGTGGCTACTGGTTGATTGCCTGGAATCAAAGAAGCAACAATAGTTAAAACAGCAAAGATCAAAACAAACCAAGTAAAATTAATCTTTTTAGCTATATTAAGAAGAACTTTAATAGTTAGCAATCCAAAAACAAAAGAAGAGGCAACCCCTACAACCGCTATCCAAGAAAAACCAGGCCAACCTAAAATAATAGAAGCTCCCAAAGAAGCTGGTAAACTCATTAAAAAACTTAAACGAAGAGCTGTTTCTTCATTACAATTCTTCATTAAAAGAGAAGAAATAGTTAATCCAGAACGAGATAATCCAGGAAAAATGGAAAACCCTTGAGCTAAA
>CAYYPY010000057.1:0-5601 GCA_964473685.1 uncultured Candidatus Saccharibacteria bacterium | reverse complement strand
TAATATAACGTTGTTATCATTCTTATTTAGTAGAATAGCTTAGCCATGTTGTCTATCCTAATTACGTTCTTCTGTAGAAAAGCAAAGCCCAGATAATATTAAACAGAGGACAATAAAGACTATCTCAATGGGTGTTCTGGTTGAACTATGTTTAGCGGGTTAATTCTTAGTTGAATTTTAAAAGATAGGATTATAAGAAATTATTTAAAGTAGGGGATAACTGACTTGTTTTTTTGTTCTTAGATGCTAATATATTCATTGAACTTCCTAAAAAGCGGAAGTTTAAGAAATAAAATGACATTTTTAGAGTTTAAGAACAATTTAAAGAAGTTTCCTGTTTTTTCTCGTTTAGATATAGAAAAGACGGGTTTAGTTATTTATCCTCAAAGATTAACTGAATGGCAGAAAAAGGACTATCTCAAAAAGATATCTCGTGGCTTCTATGCTTTTGCTGATTTAGAAGTAAATCAAGAAGTTTTGTTTTTCACGGCTGATAAGATATATGGTCCATCATATATCTCTTTGGAAACGGCTCTCTCTATTTATAACCTGATCCCCGAAGCTGTTTATACTACTACCTCTGTTACTACTCGCAAGACTAACCAGATGAAGACGGGATGGGGTAATTTTTCTTATCGTCATATCAAGCCATCTATTTTTTTTGGTTACAAACTAGGAAAATATCAAAACCATTATTATAAAATAGCTGAGATAGAGAAGGCCGTTCTTGACTATCTCTATCTCCATCCAGAGATGAGTTGTATAGCTGATTTAAAAGAATGGCGTTTTAATGGGGGAGAATTTCTAAAAAAGATGGACCTAGAGAAGTGGAAGAGTTGTCTCAAGAGAATCAACAGTCGAACTTTGAATAGTCGAGCTAAAAAATTTCTATCATTTATCAATGCTTAATTTAGAAAATATTAAAGCTAGTTATCCAGCCAATGAAAGAAGATTTAATCGCAATATCTTGCGAGAGTATCTACAGTATAAGATTCTAGAGACTATCTTTAATTCTCCTTATCAAAACAAGTTAACCTTTATGGGTGACACAGCTTTGCGTATTGTTTATGGAAACACGCGTTTTTCAGAAGATCTTGATTTTGATAACCAAGGATTAACTGAAGATGAATTTGTTAATCTGTCTGAGATAATCAAACAACAGTTATTAAATCAAGGATATCAGGTAGAAATTAGGAATGTTTTTAAGGGAGCTTTTCATGCTTACATCAAGGTGTCAGCTGTTCTTTTTGATACAGGTATTTCTTCTCTTAAGACAGAAAAGCTAGTTATTCGTATAGATACTTTTCCGCAATCTTTTAGCTATCAAAGGAAAGAAAAGATATTAAACAAGTTTGATGTCTTCACCCAAATCTTTGTGGTCCCGCTAGATCTCTTACTATCTCAGAAGATCTATGCTGTTCTAAACCGAGCTCGAGCTAAGGGTCGTGACTTCTTTGATATTTCCTTTATTCTTCCCCAGACCGGACCCAACTACGAATATCTTGAACAAAAGGCTAATCTGCAAAAAAAGGGTATGAAAGAATCTCTTCTTTCTTCTCTATCTCACACAGATTTTCAGCAGTTAGCTAAGGATGTTGAGCCATTCTTAATCAATCCAGAAGAAAAAAAGAGAATTACTCTCTTTAAAAAATATCTTTCTTCTGCAGAATGGTTGTAGTTTATAATAATAATCTTGCTCTTTCTCTTCCTTTTTGATAAAATAGAATATATGAAACCAAAGAAGTCTTTTACTCTAATTGAACTCTTAGTTGTTATAGCTATTATTGGAATACTATCGGCTTTGGTTGTTGCTAATTTCCGAGGGTCTCAAGAGAAAGCAAAAGTAGCTGCTGCTTTACAATGGTCAGCTGAGATGCATAGAGTAATTGGATCAAATATTATAGCTCAATGGGATTTTAATGAAGGAATGTCTAACTGTTCTGGAGCAGTAAGTTCAATAGTTGATTCTTCTGGTTACTCTATTATTCCAGAGACAGTTAATGATGTTACTTATTCTAATGGTGTCCATACAAGTGGATGTTCATTATCATTTAATGGGACTACTAGTTTTATTAAATTTGCTGAAAATGCCAGAACTCCTAATAATAAAACGGAATTTACATTGTCTTTCTGGGTAAAAAGATCTAGTTATGGAGAATGGCATGATTTTATTGCTTTTAATGGAGATGGTACTTATAGAAATTGTTTTGAACAGGGAGCTAATGCTAATACTGTGATTATGCATTATGATAGCTATATTGATACAGATGGTGATGACACTTGTCAGGATCTAAGAGGAACAGCTACATATAGTGAATTTTGTGAATTAAGTTATACTGATTTTGAAGACGATAAATGGTTTCATTTTGTTTTTACTTTTCAAGGAGGGGATCATGGTAGATTATATGTCAACGGAGAAATGCTTGGAGAATCAAACTATGGAGTTGGTCCTTATCTTAGAGGAGATACTAGTGGTAATTGGTTTTTAGGTACGCTGGGAGAATGGTGGGGTTATAGTGCTATTAAATTAGATATGGTTAGGATGTACGACACAGTATTAACTTCTGAAGAAGTTGATAGAATATATACAGAAACCAAAGACAAGTATTTAGTTATAAACTAAAAATTACTTATTATATTTAATCTTGAAAAAAGACAGTTTTTCTGGTAATATTAAGTTATGATACATGGACCTAATTTTACCAACAAGGCTCAAGAAGCTATTATCGGCGCTCAGAGCGTAGCTCAAGAAGAGCGTCAGCAACAAATTCATACACTCCATCTTCTTCTTTCTATCCTTTCTCAAGAAGATAGTGTTGTTTTAACATTATTGGATACAGTGGGAGCTGATATAGAAAGTTTGAAGATAAAAACTAGAAAAGCACTCAATACTTTACCAAGAGTAACTAGCGGATCAACTGGAACCCCAGGTCAGCTTTTTCTAGCTCCAGAAATGGCTGGAGTAATGGAGAGATCACGTCAAGAAGCTTCTAAAATGGGAGATGAGTTTCTTTCAGTGGAACATCTTTTCTTAGCTTTATTATCTGTTCCTAGCAAAGCTAAAGATTTATTGGAAAGTGTTTCTTTCATATCTGGAGAACAGGAAACTGAATTCAATCATCTTGACTATGAATCAGCTCTACAAGTATTAGCTGATATTAGAGGAGAGCAAAGAATAACTGATCCAGATCCAGAATCAAAATATCAGGCAGTAGAAAAGTATACTCAGAATTTAGTTGATTTAGCTAAGAGAGACAAACTAGATCCTGTTATCGGTCGTGAAAATGAAATCAGAAGATTGATGCAGATTGTTTGTCGTCGTACCAAGAACAATCCAGTTTTAATTGGTGAACCAGGAGTAGGTAAGACAGCCATTATTGAAGGATTAGCTCAAAAGATACTAAAAGGTGATGTACCAGAAAGCTTGAAAGACAAAGAGATAATCTCTTTGGATATTGGTTCTTTGGTAGCTGGAACAAAGTATAGGGGTGAGTTTGAAGATCGTATGAGAGCTTTATTGAAAGAAATTACTTCAGCTAGTGGCCGATACATTCTTTTCATAGATGAAGTTCACACAATTGTTGGGGCTGGGGGAGCTGAAGGAGCTATTGATGCTTCTAATCTCTTGAAACCAGCTTTAGCTAGAGGTCAATTGAAAGCTATTGGAGCTACAACTCTGAAAGAGTATCAGAAGTATATTGAGAAAGATATGGCTTTAGAACGTAGGTTCCAACCAATATATGTACCAGAGCCATCTATTGAAGATACAGTTCTTATCCTTCGTGGTATTAAAGAGAAGTATGAACTTCATCATGGCGTAAAGATTACAGACTCTGCTTTGAAAGCAGCTGCCGAGTTGTCATCTCGTCATATCACTGATCGTTTCTTGCCTGACAAAGCAGTTGACTTAATTGATGAAGCTATGAGTTTCTTGCGTTTAGAGATTGAATCAGAACCAGCTGATTTAGAAGAATTAAACAAGAATATTCAGAAGTTAGAGATTGAGAAACAAGCTTTGATGAAAGAAGATAAGGCGGAGTATAAAAGAAGATTGAAAGCTATTGATCGTCAATTAGCTGATTATAATGAAAAGTTCCGTACTTTAAATACTCGTTGGCGTTCTGAAAAAGAAGTTATCACTAAAATTAAAGAAACAAAAGGTAAGATTGATGAATTGAAAACAGAAGCAGAAAAGGCCAGTCGAGAATCTAATCTACAAAGAATGGCTGAAATTAAGTATGGCCTATTACCAGAGTTAATGAAAACTTTGCAGGAAACAGAAAGGAAGTTAACTCGTATTCAGAAAAAGAACCCTATGTTAAAAGAAGAGATAACTGAAGAAGATATCGCGGGAGTAGTATCTCGTTGGACAGGTATTCCAGTAGCTAGATTATTGGAAGCTGAAGCCAAGAAATTAGCTCATATGGAAGAACTTCTTTCTTCACGGGTTATTGGACAAAAGAAGGGGATTCAGGCCATAGCGAACTCTATACGTCGTTCTAGGGCTGGTATATCTGCACCTAATAGGCCACTAGGATCTTTTATGTTCCTTGGGCCAACTGGTGTTGGTAAAACTGAAACAGCTCGAGCTTTAGCAGAATTTTTATTCAATGATGAAAATGCTATGGTTCGTTTAGACATGTCTGAGTATATGGAGAAACATTCGGTGGCTAAAATGATTGGTTCTCCTCCTGGCTATGTTGGTCACGAAGAAGGTGGTCAATTAACTGAGAAGATTAGAAGAAGACCATATAGTGTTATCTTACTAGACGAAGTAGAAAAAGCTCATCCAGAAGTATTTAATCTTCTTTTACAGATTTTAGAAGATGGACGTTTAACTGATAGCAAAGGTAGATTAACTTCATTTAATAATTCTATCTTAATTATGACATCTAACCTAGGTTCGGAACATATTATGGAGTTCAAGAATCTAGGATTTAGGTCTGATAATGGTAATGGACGTAAAAAAGAAGTGGAAGAGAAGGTAATGGAAGCTTTACGTAACCATTTCCGACCAGAGTTTTTAAATCGTATTGATGAGATTGTTATCTTCAACTATCTTGGTAAAGAAGAGATTAGAAAGATTGTTGACTTAGAGTTCAATAAATCAGTGTCTTCTTTGGAAAAGAGTCAAGGTATTACAATGAAGATAACAGCTAAAGCTAAAAATTGGTTAGTGGAAAAAGGATATGATCCTGATTTAGGTGCTCGTCCTTTGAAGAGAGTTATTCAAAGAGAGATTCTTAATCCGTTAGCTCTCAAGATTATATCTGGAGATCTTAGAAAGAAAGAAAGAGTAACAGTTGATTTAGAGGATGATAAGATAGTTTTCCACAGTTTGTCTAAGTTAAGAAAAAAGAAATAAAAAAAGAACCATCATTAGTTTGATGGTTTTAAGGAAGTCACCGCTGTTATATATTATAAAGGGAGAAATAATATATTATCTGGCCATTCAGACAGCGGTGACTATGCGAATAGATAAGTAGTTGTCAACATGGCCATTGGTTACTCTCTAGCATAGATTATAAAAATGTCAAGGAATATTAGAAATATAATAATATTCTAATATTAAGTTATATAGATAGTCTTTTTGTTTGATTT
>CAYYPY010000056.1:0-2814 GCA_964473685.1 uncultured Candidatus Saccharibacteria bacterium | reverse complement strand
TACGAGCAGAACGATAAGGATCATATTCAATAAAAAGAACTTTTCCTGTAATCTTAGGTGAAAAATCAACTAAGCGATATAGCTTTTTGACTCCTCCGCCACGATGACGTACAGAAATGCGCCCAGAACTGGAACGACCAGCTCTCTGCTTCAAACGAACAACTAATTTTTTGGGTGGTCTAATCTTCATACAATCACATTTTTACTTTATAGTCAATTCTTGGTTTGTTTTTACAACTGCCTTTTTCAAACCTGGACGGAAACCAGTGCGTCGAGGACGACGTGGGATATTAATAATATTAACACTCAATACTTTTACTTTGTATTCCTTCTCTATTTCTCTTTTAATCTCTATCTTATTCTTATCATCATCTACCTGAAAAACATACTGCTTAACAGGCATGGTATTAGCTTTTTCAGTTGGATGTGCAATTGTCTTTTTCATTTTACTATTACTAAATATTTAAATGACATAGCGTCTAAAGCATTAAGATCTTTGTAAGCTATTGTCCCAGCCTTCTCTAAGTTTTTGGTGGTTCTAATCAAATCAGGATTATTACTGATCCAAGCAAATAGAGTACTACGACCATTACAAGGTAAAGCTTTCCAAATCTGATCCATCTCTTTGGTTTTTTGTGGAGTATTATTTTCTAAAAAGAAAAGTAACTTCTTATCAGCTTTAGCTGACAAAACCATTTCCAAAGCTTTGCGCTTCATTTTAACTGGAATAATTTTACTGTAATTCTTTTCCTTGGATGGTCCAAAAGTAACTCCTCCACCACGCCAAATAGGTGATCTATTAGATCCGTGACGAGCTCGTCCAGTTCCTTTTTGTCTCCATGGTTTCTTTCCTCCACCGCTAACATCACCACGATCTTTAACGGAAGCGATAACACGACGGCGATTAGCCATCTGAGAAACAACCACTTGATGGATTAAGGCTGGATTAACAGTAATCGTATTGAAATCTTCTTGTCCGACTACCTCTCCTTTAATGTTGTATAAATCTACTTTCATTGCTTTATTTCTAGAACAGTTCCTCGGCGTCCAGGAACAGCACCTTTAAGAAAGATACGATTACCTTCTACTTTAACTACGACCATATTTTTCTGGGTTATTCTTTCTGATCCCATTCTTCCAGGCATTTTTTTTCCAGGTTTAGTTTTTTGAGGAAAACGACTACCAACCGATCCAATAGTTCTTTCTGTATGTTTCACACCGTGTGAAGCACTCTGTCCAGCAAAACCCCATTTCTTGACAGCACCTTGATAACCTTTTCCTTTTGATATCCCGGAAACAGTCACTTTATCACCTGCTTCAAAGATAGAGGCCTCAACTTTATCACCCTTTTTCAATTCTTCATTAACAAACTCTTTGCAACGATTAGCAAAAGATATTTGAACTCTCTCTGGTGAAATTCTTTGTTTGACTTCACAAGGACCAGCTTCAATAACTGTAACTGGAATTACTCTTTCTTCATCAAAGATTTGAGTCATCTCTATTTTTTTAGCAAGTATAAATTTCATAGTGACAAGAACCAAAAACTGAGCCTGTGCCCAGTTTGGTTTCTTAAAACCGGACTACATTTTTATTTCAATATCTACCCCCGCTGGCAAAGTCATATTCATTAGGGCGTCTATTACTTTCGGATTTGGTTTCAAAATATCTATCAACCTTTTATGAACTCTCATTTCAAACTGCTCACGAGCATCTTTATGGACAAACGATGAACGATTGACCGTATATTTGCTTGTTTCTGTGGGCAGAGGAATTGGTCCAGCAATCTCACTACCGTAACGAGTTACCGTTTCTGCTATTTGTCTGGCGCTAGTGTCTATGATTTTATGATCATAGGCCTTAAGCTTGATATGAATACGGGTTTTTTCTTCGACGGTAGCTTTCTTCATTTTTACTTAATAATCTTGGTTACAATTCCGGCTCCGACTGTACGACCACCTTCACGAATAGCAAATCTTTGCTGTTCTTGCATAGCAATAGGACAGATTAGATTGACTTTCAAACTAACTGTATCACCAGGCATAACCATTTCGGTTCCTTCAGGTAGAGTAACATCACCGGTTACATCTGTTGTGCGGAAATAAAACTGTGGCTTATATCCCTTAAAGAAAGGAGTGTGACGTCCACCTTCTTCTTTGGTTAGAATATAAATTTCAGCTTCAAATTCAGTGTGTGGATTAATAGATCCAGTCTTAGCTAAAACTTGTCCACGTTCAATATCTTCTTTCTTGGTACCACGAAGAAGTAAACCAACGTTGTCTCCAGCCATACCTTGATCAAGAATCTTATTAAACATTTCAACGCTAACAACTGTTGTCTTAGTAGTATCTTTAATACCAACAATTTCAACTTCTTCGTTAGAGTTAATAATACCTCTTTCAATTCTACCAGTAGCTACTGTACCACGACCAGCAATTGAGAAAATATCTTCAATAGCCATTAGGAATGGTTTTTCAGTATCACGTTCTGGATTAGGAATATATTCATCTACTGCATCCATAAGAGCCAAAACTTTCTTGACCCATTCGTCATCAACTGAACTAGCTTCAAGAGCTTTTAGAGCTGATCCACGAACAACAGGAACTTCATCTCCAGGGAACTTATACTTCTTGAGAAGTTCTCTGACTTCATCTTCCACTAGGTCAATCATTTCAGCATCATCTACCATATCAGTCTTGTTCAAAAATACAACAATTCTTGGAAGACCAACTTGACGAGCTAGAAGAACGTGTTCACGTGTCTGAGGCATAGGACCATCAGCAGCGGAAACAACTAGAATAGCACCGTCCATCTGAG
>CAYYPY010000055.1:0-2930 GCA_964473685.1 uncultured Candidatus Saccharibacteria bacterium | reverse complement strand
GTTGCTTGGAGATTGTTTCTCAAGGAGAAGGTTCAGAGCTAGAAGAAAAAGAAGGTGATGTTGATTTGCAAATTGCTAACATCAGTTTTGCTCTTAACTTTTTAAAGAGATTTCAACCTAAAGAAAGCTTTTTAAAGAATATCATTTACAGCTTTATCCCTCGTTTCCGCAAACTAACCTTAAGTGAGGCCAGAGAAAGAGCTACATCAGATAAAGTGAAAGAGGTAGTTCAGGAATGTTCTCGTATTCAGGAAGAGATGAATAATCTTCGTTCTCAGAAAGAAAAGTTGATAGCTGAAAAGGAAATTATCTCTAACTTTGTGGGAACTACTGTAGTTAAATCTGATAAGTTAGACAAAGTTGATTGCTTTGTTGGTTATCTTAACTTTAGTAAGAAGGAAAACTTTATTGAGGAGATTGATAAAACGCACTATCTTGAAGAAGGAGAGAAGGGAATAGTTCTCTACTATCTTTCTAGTGATAGGGATTTTTTCTCTGAGTTATTGAAGAAGTACGGAGCTAAAGCCGAAACAGTTTTCTGGAATGGATTACCAGAAAAAGAGAAAAGAGAAAGAGAGAAAGAGATTGAAGAGATTGATGTTCAGATGGAGATCTTATTAAAGCAGGTTGAAAAGATGGTAGTTAGAGATGGAGAATTAAAGTCAGCTTTGGATTGGTGGACTTGGGAGAAGGAAAAACAAGAAACAGCTCAGTATCTACCTCAGACAGATAGATATTTAGTTGTTTATGGTTGGTTACCAGAGAAGTGCTTCAGTGAAGTAGCTGAGACAGCCGAGAAGGTCTCATGTTTTTCAGTAGTAAGAAAAGTAGAACCAGAAGAAGGAGAAACCCCTCCGGTAGCTTTACAGAATAAAGGTTTAATGGGTTCTTTTGAGTTAGTAACCTCTATATATGGTATGCCTAAATCAGATGAGCCAGATCCAACTCCTTTCTTGTCAACTTTCTTTATTGTCTTTTTCGGTATTGCTTTGTCTGACTCTGGTTATGGATTACTTTTAATTATTCTTTCTCTTTTAGCTAAAAAGAAGTTCTCGGGAGTTGATCGTTTCTTTAATCTTTTTATTATTGCTGGTATCTCTACAGTTATTGCTGGTATCTTTTCAGGAACTTTCTTTGGAACAGATATCACGGCTGGTTATCGGTTGATTGATCCTGTTTCTGATCCGATTGGTACTTTATTCTTTGTTATGGCTTTAGGAGCTATCCAGATTACAGCTGGTTTAGCTATCAGCTTGTGGTGGCAGATAAAGCAAGGTAATCCAGAACAAGCTATGGCTACTAAAGGATCTCCAATGTTGTTTTTCTTGGGAGGAGCAGTAGCTGCTATTACTGGTAATATGATGTTCCTGACTATTGGTTTGTGTTTAATGGTAGTCATGAATATTGTTTACAGTTCAGGAGCTATTATTGGTCGTTTAGCTGGTGGTTTTGGAGCTTTGTATGGATTAGTTGGTTATTTCAGTGATATCTTGTCATACTCCCGTTTACTGGCCTTAGGATTAGCTACCGGCATTATTGCTATGGTTATCAATATGATCGCTACTATCTTTATGGACATGATTAGTATTCCAGTCTTAAACTGGGTTCTGTTCTTGACAGTTTTGATTGCAGGACATATAGCTAACTTGATGATTAACGCTCTGGGTTCATATATCCACTCAGCGCGTTTACAGTTTGTAGAGTTTTTTTCCAAATTCATGGAAGGCGGAGGTCGAACATTTAAGCCTTTCCGAAAAAAGGGTCGATATATTCAAATTATTAATTAAAAAATATGGAAGGAATTATTTTAGGAGTTCTGGGTGCAGCCATTGCCGTTATTGTTCCTGCTATTGGTTCCGCTATTAGTGTGAGCCGAGTAGGAGAATCAGCTGCTGGTTTAATCTCAGAAGAACCAGAAAAGTTTGGTAAAGCCCTTCTTCTTCAGGTACTACCTGGTACGCAGGGAATCTACGGATTCTTGGCTGCTGTGTTAGCCTTGCAGAAGTTAGGTATTTTCGGTGATGAGATAGTAGCTGTTTCTAGTAGCGCTGGTTGGCAGATTCTTTTTGCCTGTTTCCCTATCGCTATTGCTGGATTCATCTCAGCTATCTTTCAGGGTAAAGTGAGCGTCTCTGGTGTATCAGTCCTTGCCAAGAAGCCAGATGAGGTTGGTAAAGCTATCATCCTTTCTGCTATGGTGGAAACATATGCTGTGATTGCTTTGCTTGCTAGTATATTAATCTTGAACGGAATAACAGTGTAAGATGTCATTAGAATCTTTAATTCAACAAATTAAAAAAGATGGTCAGAAAGAGAAGGAATCTCTTCGTTTAGAGATGGAAGAGAAGATGAAAGAAAACAATGAAAAGATAAACGCTTCTTTTCAGAAGTTGAAAAAACAACTAGAAGCTGACTATCAAGCTAAAGAAAAGATTTTTCAAAATCAGAAACAAACTGAGGTTGATTTCCGTTCAAGAATGCGCCAGCTAGTTCTCAAAGAAGCTTTATTAAAAGAAGCTGTTGCTGAAGCTAAGAAGAGTGTTTTAGCTAGTGACGACAAAACAAAAATCTTAGAAAAAAAGCTGGAGCAGTACGAAGGTAAATTCTCTGAGAATGCAGTTATTCGCTCATCAGTTCCTCTTAACCGTCCCTACCAGCAAGCTGATTTAGGTTGGCCTGGTTTAATTATTGAAAACAAAGGGATTACAGTTGAGATTAACTTAGAGAAGTTGATTGATGAATTAGTAGCTAAAAATTCAAAAGAGTATATGAATATCCTTTTCTCATGAAGTATCTTTTTTTCACATCGTGGTTGCGGGCCAAAGAGAAGTATGTCGCTGATCAGGTTGATTTTGAGCGCATGATTAAAAGCCCATCTGCTGAAGAAGCCTTCAAGGTTCTGCATGATACCGACTATGCTCATTTAGTTT
>CAYYPY010000054.1:0-10767 GCA_964473685.1 uncultured Candidatus Saccharibacteria bacterium | reverse complement strand
GAAAAGAGCAGAAACACCTAATTCTCTTCGTGAACAACTAGAATTAATTAAAACTATTCTTCCAAAAGCTAGTGTTAATGTTTGTTCTAAAGCTGGCTATGAGGCTGATGATGTTATTGCTTCTTTAGTGGAGCCACCAACTATTATTTTAACTGGTGATCAAGATCTTATTCAATTAGTGAAATTAGATGTCAAAATAGCCTTAATCCAGGGCAAAGATTTAGTTATTTATGATGAAGAAAAAGTAAAAGATGTTTATGGTTTTACTCCTAGTGAAATGACTTTTTTCAAAGCTCTTTGTGGGGATGCTTCCGATAACATACCTGGGGTGCCGGGGATTGGTAAAAAAACAGCTCTTGATTTAGTGCAAAGATTCAATACTTTAGATAATCTTTATAAGAAAATAGATGAATTACCAGAAAGAATCAAAGAAAATATCAAAGGGTGTGATATGGAGCAAAGCGTTAGATTAGTAACTGTTTGTTCTGATGCTAAAATTGACTGTGCTAAAAAAGAATTTTCTTTTCTTGCATTAGGAAAAACATTACAACAAAAAGGTTTTTTATCTTTAGCTAAGCGTTTAGGCTTTGACGGACAGATGAAAATCTTTTAGAATATATTTAATGAAAGTAGAGGAACTAGAATTTCAAGAAGTTAGAAGAAACGTTCAAGACGATTTGCATTTCAAGGAAGTAATGATTGTCTTCTTTCTTGGCTTGATTGCTTTCCTACGTTTCTTTATCTGGACTCCGATTGCTTCCGCTGTTCCAATTATTTTATTGGTTTGGCTTTTTTCTTATTTAATTAATGAACAAATTCTACCTCAGATTAAAAAACTGAAATCGCTTCATTCTTTCAACTTTATTTATTCTTTGTTTGATTTAATTGTTTTAACAGTTATAGTGCATTTCTTGGGAGGAGTGGAGTGGGTATCGGTTATTCTTTATGCTATTGTCTTATTCTCTTTTTGTACTATTCTACCACGTAAAAAAGGACGTGTTCTAATTGTTATTACAGGATTACTTTATATCCTTTTAATTCTTTCTGAATATTTTAATTGGATTAATCATAGCGATCTTTTCTATTATATATCTTCCGGTCTTTATCGTAATCCAGCCTATGTTATTGTAACAACTTCTTTTGTGGTGGCTTTTCTGTTTTTCTTTGGAGATATGATTGGAATGTTTTCCGAAACTTTACGTTTCAAAAGACAGGAATTAATTATAGCTCGTGAAGAAGCAGTACAAGCTTATCAGCGAGTAGAGGAAGCTAAACAGGTGCTGGAGATTAGAGTTAAAGCACGTACCCAGGAGTTGAGAGAATTGGCTGATAAACTGGAAGATGAAGTAGAAGAAAGAACCAGTGAATTACAAAACAAAGTTAAAGAACTGGAAAAAATGAACCGTTTAATGGTTGGTCGCGAATTAAAGATGATAGATTTGAAAAAACAAATCAAAAAACATGGATCAACAACAAGCTAAACAATTAATGGCTATTCCAGGTAATGTGGTTGGTGAATCTCTCCGCACTGATTTTGCTTATATCAACGACAGACAAGGTGATGAGGGTGTTGTTAAGATAGAAAATGCTTTAGCTGATTTAGGATATTCAATAAAATACAATGAGATTAAATCTTTGCAATGGTATCCTGAGGCTTACAGTGTTGTTATTTATCTTCTTTGTATGGATTTGTTTAATTGGTCAGAAGAAGATATATTTGAAATGGGCCGATCAGCTCCGCGCATATCCATTATTGTTGTTAAACTTCTTTTGAAATATTTAGTTTCAATTGAACGTTTAATGAAAACAGCTGGTAATTATTGGCGTAAATATTACGATTTTGGAGATGTGGAAGTTGTGGAAGTAGATCAAAAAAAGAAATATCTTATTTTCCGTATTGTGGGATATAATTTTCACCCTATTGCTTGTTCTTACCAAAGAGGGTATTTCTTAGGTATTATTAGTTTAGTGGTTAGTAGTCCCAATTTATCAATAGAAGAAATTAAATGTATTCATCAAGGTGATCCCTATCATGAATATTTAGTTAAATGGTAGAAACAAATAGAACAGAAGAAGATTTACGTGATTTGCAAAACTATCTTAGTGATTTAGAGGAGTTTTTGCCTTTGGCTTTTTGTTTAGTTAATCCACTTAATCTTATTTTAGGCATCAATGATGCTTTTAGTGATTTAACTGGTTACAAGAAAATGACCATATCAGGACAATCACTAGACAATATTTTTGTTGATAAAAAAATAGTTAGTCGGTTAAATAAAATTGTTCAGAAAAAGAAAGTTTCTTTAGAAACAGAACTTTTAACCCATGAAGGAGAAAGAATTCCGGTTCAGTTGACAGCTATGGCTCGTCGTGATGATGAAGATGATTTTTTAGGTTATTTCTTAACTATTTCAGATATCAGCGAAGTTAAAAAATATCGAGATAATATGGAGGAGCAGGTCCAACGACAGACCAAAGAGCTATCAGAATCACGTTTGGCTTTATTAAACATCTTGGAAGATACAGAAGAAGCTCGTCGTTTAGCTGAAGAGGAAAGAAGCAAGACAGCGGCTATTATTCGTCATTTAAGTGATGGTTTGTTGTTCTTTGATAAAAATCATAATTTAGCTTTAATAAATCCTTTAGCCGAAGAGATGTTTCAAGTAAAAGCTGAAGATGTTTTGGGTTTACCAGTTGATAAGTTGAAAAAATTACAAAACTTGTTTTTCTGGAACAAGAAGTTTAAAGAATTATTTAGAGAAGAGTTGTCTTTAGGTGATATTATATACGAGGTTACTACTTCAGCTATTGACCAAATAGGAACATTGGTTGTTTTCCACGATATTAGCCGTGAGAAATTAGTTGAGAGAATGAAGAGTGAGTTTGTATCTATTGCCGCTCATCAGCTCAGGACCCCACTATCGGCCATTAAATGGACTATACGCATGATTTTAGATGGAGACACTGGAGAAGTAAACAATGAACAAAAAGAGATGTTAGAGAAGACATATGTCTCTAATGAACGTATGGTAGCTTTAATCAATGATCTTCTTAATGTAACCAGAATTGAGGAAGGGCGCTATCTATATCAACAAGAAAAAGAAAGATTAGATCACATTGTTAGAGATGTGTTGGATTCTAGTCAAGAACTAGCTAAGAAAAAGAAATTAAAGATGGATATTGACTTAGATGAAGTAACTGTTACAGGGGATCAAGAAAAATTACGTTTAGCAGTTCAGAATCTTACTGATAATGCTATTAAATATACACCTGAAGGTGGACAGGTAACTATTTCCTTGAAAAAGAAAGATGGCCAAGCTGAATTCAATGTTACTGATACCGGTGTAGGAATACCAAAAAATCAGCAAGAACGTTTGTTTGGTAAATTCTTTAGAGCAGAGAATGTTATTCGTATGGAAACTGAAGGATCTGGTCTTGGCTTATTTATAACTAAAAATGTTATTACTGCTCATAAAGGAAAGATTTGGTTTAAATCAGAGGAAGGTAAAGGTAGCACTTTTAGTTTTTCACTACCAATGGTTGACTTAAAAAGAAAACAAGGATAAAATGGTGATATGAAGAGAATCCTAATTATTGAGGATGAAATTATTCTTCGTAATCTTCTAGAAAAGAAATTCAAACAAGAAGGTTATGAGGTGACAGTTGCTGTGGATGGAGAAGACGGAATAGAAAAAATGAGAGAGAATAAGCCTGATCTTATCGTCCTTGATATTATTATGCCTCGTTTAGATGGATTTGGTGTTATGGAAAAAATGAAAGAAGATGATAATTTAAAAGATATTTATATTATGATTGTCTCTAACTCTGGTCAGCCAGTAGAGTTAGATAGAGCTCGTCGTTTAGGTGCTCGTGATTGGCTGATTAAAACAGATTTTGATCCCCAAGAAGTTATTAGTAAAGTTAGTAAAATATTATGCCAACAAAAATAGTAGTAGTTGAAGATGATAAGTTTCTGCGTGAATTAATCACTCAGAAGTTAACCAGAGAAGGTTACCAAGCTATTGGAGCCGTTGATGGTGAAGATGGAGTAGAAAAAATTTCTACTGAAAAACCAGATTTAGTTTTACTAGATCTTATTCTTCCAGGAATAGATGGTTTTGAAGTTTTAACTAATATCAAGGAAAAAGAAGAGTTAAAAGATATTCCAGTTATTATTCTCTCTAACCTTGGCCAACGTGATGATGTAGAGCGAGGATTAAAGTTAGGTGCAATTGATTTTATGATTAAAGCTCACTTTACTCCTACTGAAATCATCGCTAAGATTCAGAGAGTTATTAAATAATTTGCCTGAATTACCTGAAGTAGAAACAGTTGTCCGTGAAATTCGTCCTTTGATTAAAGGACGGGTTTTTCTATCTCCAGCTAAACTTAAGGGTAAAAAGGTTTTAGATGTTAAAAGAAGAGGTAAAAATATTGTTATTCGTCTTTCAGATAAGCGATGGTTATTGATTCATTTAAAAATGACAGGACGTATTCTATGGGAAAAAGATAAATATGTTCGTCATACTTTTAAACTAGATGATAAAAACTTCTATTTATCTGATCCACGTAAATTCGCTCGTGTTACTATTGAAAAGAATTTAGATCGTTTAGGATCTTTGGGTCCAGAAGCAACAGAACCATTTGATGTTAGAAAGTATAAAGGGAAGATAAAGTCTATTTTAATGAAACAAGAAATTATTGCTGGAATTGGTAACATTTATTCTGATGAAATTCTTTGGCGATCTCGGGTTCATCCATTACGTCCAGCTTGTTCTTTATCAGCCAATGAAATGAAAAGAATTAGTGATTGGGCTCGTCGTATTTTATTGCATGCTATAGAATTAAAAGGAGATAGTAACAAAGATTTTATTCGTCCAGATGGAGAAAAAGGATCTTTTCAATATGAACATCGGGCTTATGGTCGAGTTGGTCAGCCATGTTTTCGTAACGATGGTGGAGTAATAAAAAAAATTAAGGTCGGAGGGCGTTCAGCTTCCTTCTGTCCTGTTTGTCAAAAATGATATATCTTTTACATGGTCAAGACACTTTTTCTTCACGACAAAAGTTAAAGCAGATTATAGAGCAATTCAAAGTTAAAAATCCTAGTGGTCTTTTTCGCTATTTTGTTTTTCCTGAAAACTCTTTGCAAGAAGTGCGAGACGAATTACGTCAAGTGTCTATGTTCGGCGAGAAGAAGTTTTTAGTTTTAGAGGATGCTTATAAGTTTATTGAGGGTGATGAAGATTTTCTGAAATCATCAGCAGTTATCATCTTCTATGAAAGAGAAAAAGTCCAAGAAAAGTTTGATTGTAAAAGTGAATTGTTTGAACCTTTAAGTTATTCTAATTTACGTAAGTGGATTATTTGTCGTTTCCATGATTTTAATTTTCAAGCTACAGAAGAAATGATTGATGCCTTAACTAGTTTAGGTAATGATCTTTGGCAACAAGAACAAGAGATTAGAAAGATTGTTAATTTTTCACAAGATTTTAAAATTAAAGACAGTGAACCAGAAATATGGTCTGCTTTTGGTATGCTTGATCGGGGAGATAGGGGTTCAGCTATGGTTATTTTTGATAAATTGATTCAAAGAGGAGAAAATATACTTTGGTTAATGGCTATGATGGGTTTTTATTACCGTTCTCGTAAAAGAGGTGAAGAATTAAGAAAAAACTACCATCGTTTGTTGAAGATGGATTTAGCTTATAAAAATAGCCAGATTAGAGAAGAGGAGGTTTTAGCTCTCCTTCTTAGCGATCTTTCTAGCTAATCTGGATTTTTTGCGGTCAGCAGTTCCCTTTTTAATTAACCCATTTTTAGCTGCCTTATCTAGAGTTTTGTATAAAACAGGCAACTCTTCAGATGTTTTTAGGGTTTTCTTGAGAACACGGCGTTGACGTAGGTTTTTTACCTTACGACGCTCACTCTGACGAACCGCTTTTTTAGCTTGTTTAGTTATTGGCATACGTTATTGGTATAGCATAGAAAAGAAAAAAATGCTATACTTTTAATATATGATTTCATATCTTCGTGGTCGAGTAGTTTGGCGACACCCTCGTTATCTGATAGTTGAGAACGGTGGAGTTGGTTACAAAGTATTCTTGGCTAGTACTAATTTAGACAAGATTAAGTCAGAAGTAGAGCTATTCTGCTGTCTTAAACTTAAAGAAAAAGAGATGGATTTGTATGGATTTCTTTCTCCTGAAGAAATGGAGTTTTTTGAGCGTCTTTTAAAAATATCAGGTATTGGTCCTAAATCAGCTCTAGAGATATCTGCTTCCACCACTTTGGCGGAGATAGAGAAATCTGATAATCCAGAAGCATTATTAATGGTGAGTAAGAAAAAGGCCAGGGCTATTATTTTAGATTTAGTTGGTGAAGTTAAAGGTGATACCGAGGATGAAACAGCTACAGCTCTTCTACAATTAGGATTTCCTAAACGTTCAGTGATGGCTGTGCTAAAAAAGATTCCACCTGGTGATGTAACAGAACGGGTCAAAGAAGCACTTAAAATATTAAGATGAAGTTACTTTATTCTATTTATCATTACTGCTGGTCTTTATTTTCAGCGGTGTTGTTTAATTTTCCATCCCGTCGTTTAAGAGTAATTGGTGTTACGGGAACTAATGGAAAAAGCACTACTGCGGAAATGATTTATTGTATTCTTACTTCAGCTGGTTACAAAACAGCTCTATCTTCTTCAGTTTCTTTTCGTTATGGATCTGAAGAAAACAAGAATCCTTCACGGATGACTATGCCTGGCCGTTGGTTTCTACAGTTATTTCTTCGTCGTGCTGTTGATAAAAAATGTACTCATGTTGTTATTGAAGTAACTTCTGAGGGAATTCTTCAACACCGTCATCGTTTTATTGATTGGAACACAGCTGTTTTTCTTAATTTATCTCCTGAACATATAGAGCGTCATGGTGGTTTTGAGAATTACAAAAAAGCTAAAGGATCTTTGTTTAAATTGTGTCGAGAAACACATATTATTAATGCTGATGATACACATGCCTCTTATTTCCTTTCCTTTCCTGCTAAACGTAAAGTTGCTTTTCGTCCTAGTAATGCAGAAAGAACAGTTAACTTGCCAGGGGATTTCAATCAAGCTAATGCTTGGGCTGCTTGGCAAACTTGTTTAGTGGAAGATGTTTCTGAAAAGAAAATTAAAAAAGCTCTTTCTGAATTTCAAGGTTTACCAGGTAGAATGGAAGAAGTTATCTCTAGTCCATTTAAAGTAGTTGTTGATTATGCTTTTACGCCAGCTGCCTTGAACAAAGTCTATAACTCCTTGAAACCAACGATTTGTGTTTTAGGAGCTTGTGGTGGGGGAAGAGATAAATGGAAAAGACCAGTTTTGGGAGAGATTGCTAATGAACACTGCAAACATGTTATTGTTACCAACGAAGATCCTTACAATGAACCACCCCTAGCTATTATCAATGAAGTAGCTGGAGAAACAAAAGCTATCAAGATTATTGATAGACGTGAAGCTATTCGTAAGGCTTTGTCTATGGCTAAACCAGGAGATACAGTTGTTGTCACTGGTAAAGGTTGTGAATCATCTATTATTGTTGGTAAAAAGAAAGTTCCTTGGGATGATCGTAAAGTTGTTAGAGAAGAATTTCTGGACATTACCTCCAAGAAAAGTTAAAGTAAAAATATGACAATTAAAGAAATATATAAATTGGCTGTACAAATGGGTAAGGATGCTGATTTCCGTACACCAGCTGGCGTTGATAAAGCTTTAGAGCATTTAAACAAGCGTTTTCAGTCTTGGGATCAAGATAAAAAAGAGGATTTTGATCAAGAAAGATTAGTTAATCCTTATTCTGACAGTCGTATTCTTTTCGGAGATCCCGATAAAAAAGTTGAAAAAATATTGGTTGGCATTGATATTGATGGAGAAGAACTGTTACTAGCTGAAAAGATGGGAATTGATTTAGCTATTAGCCATCATCCGCGTGGACAAGGATTAGCTGGCTTAGATGATGTTATGCAACTGCAGATAGATATTTTAAATTTTTATGGTGTTCCAGTTAATATAGCAGAAAAGTTATTGAATAAAAGAATAGCTGAAGTAACTCGTAGTATCTCTTCTGCTAATCATAATAGGGCTGTTGATATGGCTCGTCATTTGAAAATTCCTTTGGTATGTTTACATACTCCTTGTGATAATTTAGTAGCTGATTTCATTAAAAAACATATTGAAAAAGAGGACCCAATGTTTGTTGGTGATTTAATGTCTTCTTTAAAAAAGATACCAGAATACAAAGAAGCTATTAAGATTGGTGCTGGACCAGAAATATTTGTTGGTAACCCTGACAATCGTTGTGGTAAAATAGTTATCACCGAAGTTACTGGCGGAACCGAAGGAGCTCCCGAGATATATGAAAAACTAGCTCAAGCTGGAGCGGGAACAGTAGTAGGGATGCATATGTCAGAAAAACATCGTGAAGAAGCTGAAAAAGCCTGTGTTAATGTTGTAGTAGCTGGTCATATTTCATCTGATTCTATTGGTTTAAATTTGTTTCTTGATCAATTAGAAAAAAGAGGTATAGAGATTATTCCAACTTCAGGTTTAATTCGCGTTTCACGCCTATGATCTTTTTTTGGTTAATTTTTTTACTTCTAGCTAGCTTTATTCTCAATAAAATGTGGAGAGGCATATTGTCAGGTGGTTGGTATGCTCTCTTTCTTTTTCCAGGGATTATTATCCATGAATTATCTCATTTGATTGGTTGTTTTTTAACTGGGGCTAAAGTAACTTCTTTTTGTCTGTTTTCTTTCAAAGGTGGTTATGTTCGTCATTCAAAACCTAAATTACCCTTAATTGGTCAGGCTTTAATTAGTGTGGCTCCTGTTGTGGGAGGGATCGGATCTTTATGGTTAGCTTCATATTATTTAGGAATAGGCATCACTAAAGGAGATTTTCCAGAGATGGTAAGATCTTTGTTTGATTCTTGGACTATGGGTTGGCCTTTCTGGTTGTTTATCTATCTGGCTATCACTATTGTTATCTGTTTAGTACCTTCAAAGCAAGATGTGAAGGTAGCTTTGGGTGGACTAATTCTCTTACTCATTATTGCTTACTTTCTTCGGGATAGTTTCTTGGTTGATATTTTGATTCTTGGTTCTGTTATTTCAGTTGGAGCGTTAATTGTTACGATTCCTTTACGGATATTAAAGGTCTTATTTAATTAGATTTTTTAAAATATGAAAAAAACTTTTCAAGGTTACTTGTTTAACAGAATAGAAGAAATTGGTAATAAAAAATATAATCACGTAGGATGTGAAGGCGATGATGCCAATTTCGGTGATTTTTTATCCCAGTTTGTGCCTGAAATAGGGACACGGAGAAAAGTAGAGTTTACTATACAATCTATCGAAGAGGTAAAAAAAATATCTACAGATTTAAAAAGCGATTGAGATTTTCCAATTAAACGTATAGTTGTTTGTTCAGTGTTTTATATACTAAATTCTTTATATAAAATATACAAAGAAAGCAGTAAGATAATCACGGAAAGACCGATTTTAAGCCACTTTGATTTAGTAATCAAAGATATCTTACTTCCTAAATAGGCCCCGCAAATATCTGCTACCCCGATAATTATAGCTGGAATAAACAAAATATCTCCTTTAAAGAAGTAGATAATAACTGCGAAGAAGGAGGCGAAGAAGCTGACAAGAAGCGATGTAGCTATCGCTTTATGTATTTTTATATGCATTGCCTTTAAAAGTGAAGGAAAGAGAGTTCCTCCGCTTCCGCCCCTTAATCCTATAATTAGGTTTGATAAGAAGGGAGCTATAAATAAATTAAAATTAGTAGGTCTTATTCGGTTGTATATCTTGATATTTATTTTATTTAAATAAAGACCAAAAATTGTTAGAATAGCAGAGAAAAAGAAAACGATTGCTAAAAACTTATTTGAGATAATTCCCACCAAAAAAGTAGCTATTACTATTCCTAAGACTCCTCCGATAGTGAAATTTTTAACGACTTTCCATTCAATATTCTTTCTTTGAACGTATGCTCCAGTTCCTGAGGAAAAGGGTATGGCGAACATATTTGTTGCAAAAGCGTTGATGAGTGGCAATCCCATCATTGCAAGCAAGGGAATTCTGATGGATCCTCCACCGATGCCGAAAAGGCCACTAAAGAAGCCGGTAACTAATCCGATAAGAACAAAGATGATTATATCAATTATCTCCATAAGGATAATACAATTATTACTTATTTCTCGGAAAATGACAATTGGATAGAAGGCATCATTCTTGTTAATTGAATGCTACTAATTAATCCTTTATACTGGATGCTCTTCATTAGTTTGATAACAACCAAATTAATTATCAAGCAAGCAGAGAAGGGGAAACCCCTAGGAATCCTAGGACGGTGTTAAATCCAGCTTATGAGGAGAAAAGACTTTCCGGATAGAAAGAGTTTTTAATTAAATTTATGGAATAAACCTAGTGTCTTTGCATAATCTGTCAAAAGGGAGACACTGGAATGATCTGACAGAAGAGGAACAGTTGAAAATAAGTGAGAAGCTTCTTGAGCCCCTTTTTTCGAAGAAGAAAGATAGCAGAGATTGTTAAAAAGAAAGCCGCAGAGCGAATCATACGGCTTTTTCGGGTTTGTTGTTCTTTATCCTATAGTGAATACCCCTATTATATTAACCTTAGGAGGTTCAGCTGGAGGATGCGCGAGGGTTACGATATGGTACCCTTTTTTGAGTCCAATTCCTACTGGGACATCAGGCATCCTTT
>CAYYPY010000053.1:0-2290 GCA_964473685.1 uncultured Candidatus Saccharibacteria bacterium | reverse complement strand
GTACTATAATCACCCTGGGCTAAAGACCCTCCACCAACAGCTGTTGATCCCTCTCCGGTCACCTTACCTCCCATAATAGCCGTTCCATAAGAAACGGAGCCAATAGTTCCAGCACTAATAATAGTGGAGTGACTAGACTGTAAATCAACCAAGCCCTTTCCAATCATAATAGCTGTATTAGCTTCTCCAGGAAGAACAAAATTTTCACTCCCCACTCCTATACCTGTTGAATACAAACCTTCAACTCTTAAATTACCACTTGTATTTTTAATAGCCAAGCTGTTATCGCTTCGAGCATCAGCATTAGGGCCTATAGCTACTGAATAATTGCCCCTATTCAAACCAGACTGAGCTGTACCTTTAATAACTAAATTACCTTTAGTATTTTCTCCTGTGCTTCCAGATCCAATAACAACATTATACTGTCCTCCAGATTCAATAAAACCATCACCTGTTAAAATCAATGTTGAATCATCTCCATAAGTGCTACCCGCTAATCCTGTCGTACTCATAACTAACTGATTGTCACCAAAAACCTTGAATTGTTGATTAGACATATTAAAACTCACACTGCCTCTTCCTTTGATATAAGAACCCTTACCTAAAGCAGTTGAATAATTAGATTCATCTATCTCTCCACCCATAATAACTGTAGAAGACAAACCACCATCAATTGTTCCTGATCCAATTAAAGAAGCATAAGAGGAATTGACTGAAGCATCAGCATTAAGTATGGCTGTATTCTTTAGTCCTTTTATAATAGCTGAATTGTTACTAGAACTAATAAGTGTGGAATAATCACCTTCTACTTTCAAATCACTAGTTTTTTTATTAGTTATAACAACACTAGCAATCCCTTCAACCAATCCTCCTATAGCGAAAGAATAAGGATTGTCTTGTAACGATGAGAAAGATCCACCAAATATAGCTACTGAATGATCTGCTCTTCCTTCTCCACCTCCCATTAAAGTAACTGATGATTCTCCTGAAGAGATACCATGACCCAGAACCAAAGAATAGTCATGAGTAGCTGAAGATGGTTTATCTATACTAGTAATCACTGAAGAATATTTACCCGTAGCTTTTTGATTACTATTTGGTGAAGATGATATCAACAAAGAATAATCTCCAGAAGCTGACCCAGTTGCATTAGTACCAACAGCTGTTGATCCTGTGCCAGTAGCTTTAACGTTTCTACCAATAGCCACACTTCTATTCCCTGTAGAAATTAAATCAGCACCAATTCTCAAGCTCCTTATATCAGGGCCCAAAGATAACTTATTGTCATTAGACTTCTTCCATATGTCCGTACCCATATAAATTCCAACTTCGTCCATTATCTCTTTAGGCTCTTTCCATTCAGACAAACCATCACCATTCAAAGAAGTTAAAACATCTCCTTCTTCTGCGTCCTCTTCACTATTAATATCTAAAATTAATCTCTTTTCAATATCATTATGAAAAATAGCTAATCCTTCAAAATTTTCAGAAGGTGTACCATAACCAACAATTAAACTTTTATCTGTTTGCAAAAATAAAGGAGAAACAATATCTATCTCCAATGATCCCTCTTTAGTTTGGTCAACACTAGAAATATTTAACGGTGTAAGATTACTGTCATCGCTAGGTTTACTTGTTTGACTCAAAACAATCCCACTAATAGATAGTAAGAAAATAGTTATTATTATTTTTTTTTCTTTATCTCTTAACATATATTTGATAATTAAATCTAGAGTCAGATGTGCCTCCTTTTGACTCTTTAATTATGATATTATTCCCTGATTTTTCAAAGTATAATCCATTACAATCGTCATAAGGAGAGAGTTGGATTATAGCTTCATCAGATGAGGAAGATAGATTAATAGTAGCTTGACCATTAACAAGTTGATCTTCTCCTGACATTGTATGATAGGAACCGTTACTGAAAACCATCGTGGAATCATCTCCTTCAATAAACTCTTCAGCCACAGCTGTTCCTCTAACTAATAACACTTCTTCTTGATTTGAAGGTTCGTTCCCTTTTGTATTTATCGTTACAGCATAACCTCCTCCTAAATTTCTAGCTAAAAGTGTGGATTCTTTCTGATAACCACCACTATTAAAACCAACCATAAAGGAGTGACTGTAATTGTTCTCAGTATGAGTTCCAATAACAAATCCACTATTAGTAGCTTTTGTTGTTCTACCCATAGCTAAACTCTCATTACTAGCATCTGTTTGAAAACCCAAAGCTAGACTATTACTAGAAGCACATGTTTCTGATCCAAAGACTAAACTATTAGTATAAGCA
>CAYYPY010000052.1:0-3934 GCA_964473685.1 uncultured Candidatus Saccharibacteria bacterium | reverse complement strand
ATGAAAATACTTGTTACAGGTGGTTCTGGTTTTATAGGAACAAATTATATTAATCTTCTTTTAGAAGAAGGTTTTTCTGATTTCATTAATATAGATATCAAAGCTCCACGTAATAAAGATCATAATAAGTTTTGGCATGAATGTAATATTCTTGATAGAGATCTTTTTGAAAAAGAAATTAGAGAATTTCAGCCTACCCATATTCTTCATTTAGCAGCTAAAACTGGTCTAGATGAGAAAAACTTTGCTACTAACATTGAAGGTGTTGCTAATTTAGCAGATATTTGTCGTTCCGTTCCGTCAGTTAAAAGAGTTATTTTTACTTCAACTTTACTTGTTTGTAAAATGGGATATATCCCTCAAAGATATGATGAATATAAGCCGACAACACTTTACGGAAAAAGTAAAGTAGAAGGAGAAAAGATAGTCCGTTCATTGAAAGACTTACCTTTCAGTTGGGTTATTACTAGGCCGATATCAATCTGGGGTCCTTATGCTCAAGAACCATACAGAAATTTCTTTGAATCAGTAAGAAAAAACTGGTATTTTCATATTGGTTCTGGCCATTATCAAAGATCAATGGGCTATGTAGGCAATACAGCTTATCAGAATCATAAGTTGTTGTTAGCTTCTGATGATAAAGTAAACAGAAAAACATTTTACCTTGGTGATAAACCTCCGATTGACTTATATGATTTTGCTTGTGAAGTTCAAAAAGAATTTAAATCTAGAAAAATAAAACATCTACCTTTAAGTATTGTTAAGTTAATGGCTCTAGCTGGAGATATTCTTAAACTATTGGGTTGGAAAAAAGTACCTTTAACTAGTTTTCGATTAAAAAATATACGGACAGAATATGTTTTTGATCTTAAACCAATTTTTGATGTAACTGGTCCTTTACCTTATAACTTCAAAGAGGGAATTAAAAAAACAGTTGAATTTTTGACATAGACTCTTTTTTGTATTATAGGATAATCAGAAAGGAGGTTATGATGACAACAAGAATTATCATAACTAGCTCCGAGATAGACGAACAAAGTCTATCTATCGGATTAGGAGGAGTTGCTCTAGAAATAGAGGAGCTCCTAGGTCAAGAAATTAATGATAGTTTTTTTAGTTATGATCGAAAGGGTAGATCTATAGAAATCACCCTTAATGTTCCAGGAACAATCTCTTCTGACAAAATTAAAGAGATTCTAAACAACAATATTCCTAATATTGTTGCTTGGTCAAAAGAACTATTGTAATTTCTTGAAAAAACCCATTTTTGAATGATGGGTTTTTTCTTAGGTGTTTTTCTCGAAAGTAGTAATTAATCTTTGAAAACGTTGTGCTACTTCAGTGACAGCCTCTTCTCTAGAGATTGTCTTTTTATAGTATTTTTCTAGAGGTGGACAGAAGATAGTTCGGCCAACAGCAAAACCAATAACATTAACTAGTGGGGCAGCTATAGATATCCACTCTTTGACTTGTTCTTCTTCGGCACCTCTTCCTAGAACGACAATACTACTATCTACTGTATCAGAAAGATTTTTCATTGTTTCATAACTTCCTCCTTCCATTTTCCAGAAACGAGGTTTAATATTGTAATTCATAGCTTCTTGAACAGCTTTTACTCTTTGTTCTTCAGGAGCTAATATTTCTAGTAAGAAAGGTATTTTTTGTTTTTCACAGATATCACTAACATATTTCAATTTCTCTAATTCTTTTTCAGTAAAAGGGTTTTGATAACGGATAAGGATTTTGGCTCCATATGGATTTATTGTTTGTAATTTCTTTTCTGTATCTTCATACTCTAGTTCTAAAGTTGGTTGTCCAGATTTCTCTAAAGTGAAGAAAAAAGGAATTCCTTTTTTTTTGGCTTCAGTTATTATTTCTGAACCAAGCTCTTCGTCTACGAGAATAGCTGAATTTTTATTATTGGTAGTCAAAAAACCTTCAAAGATTATTTTTTTATACTCTTTTAAATCAGCTTCTGGAAAAAGCTTTTTGAAAGAGCCACGATGATCAAAAGCTAGTATGTACATGCTAGTAGTATAGCATTAAAACAAAAAATGGGCTATACTATATTATATGCGAGACTCTGTTATTGATGAAATAAAAAGTCGTTTAGATATTGTTCAAGTAGTGGGCGAATATGTTCGTTTACAGAAAGCGGGAATAAATTACAGAGCTCGTTGTCCTTTTCATGAAGAAAAAACTCCTTCCTTCTTTGTCAGTCCATCTCGTCAAACTTGGCACTGTTTCGGCTCTTGTTCTGAGGGAGGAGATGTTTTTAAGTTTATTATGAAAATTGAGGGCATTGAATTTGGTGATGCTTTAAGAATGTTAGCTCAAAAAGCCGGTGTAGAGTTGAAAAAAGAAGATCCGAGAATAAGAAGTGAGAGAGAAAGATTATATGAAATATGTGAACTGGCTACTAAATTTTATGAAAAACAGATGGAGTCTAAGAAAGGTTTAGAGTGTTGGAAATATTTACAAGATCGTGGTTTCAATAAAGAAAGTGTTGTTAAATGGCGTATTGGTTATTCTCCTGAAGGAGGGTTAACTGATTGGTTGGTTGGCCAGGGTTACAAACGAGATGAGGTAAATAAAGTGGGACTATCGGTTAATGGACGTGATCGGTTTCGTTCTAGAATTATTTTTCCAATCTTTAATCTTGGTTCACAAGTAGTTGGTTTTGGTGGACGAGTTAGTCCAGGCAGTAAAGATGATGCTAAGTATATCAATAGTCCAGCGACTATTCTTTATGACAAAAGTAGAATTCTTTATGGTTTAGACAAAGCTAAGTTAGAAATTCGTAAAAAAGATTATTGTTTATTAGTGGAAGGATATACTGATGTTATTCTTGCTTCTCAAGCTGGTTATGACAATATAGTTTCTACTTCGGGAACAGCGCTAACTTCTGATCAGTTAGATATTTTAAAAAGATATACCGATAATCTTTATACAGCTTTTGATATGGATTTAGCTGGAAACTCAGCTACTAAGCGTGGTATTAATTTAGCTCGCAGTAAAGGTTTTAACATTAGAGTAGTGACGATGGTATCTGGTTTAGATCCAGCTGATATGATTAAAGAAAAACCAGAAGAATGGAAACAAGGAATAGAGAAAGCTTGTTCAGTTATGGATTTTTATCTCCACACTGCTTTACAACAAAACGATATTGAAACAGTTGAAGGTAAGAAAAAAATAGCGGATACGGTTTTACCGGAGATAAAGATAATAGAGAATTCTATAGAAAAAGATTCGTGGATAAATAAACTAGCTAATCTTTTAGAAGTGAGTTCCGAAGCAGTACGTCAAGAGATAGACAAGCAAAAAGTAGAAAGTTCTAATTTAATAGAAGAAAAGCAAAAAATATCTATTGGTCGTCGTCAGCTTCTTGAAAAAACATTGATTATTTCTGCTTTAAAGAAGCCAGAAGTGTTACAAGAAATAAAAGATATGAGTTGTTTGTCTTCTGAAACTGTTAGTCTTTTAGAACAAATTAAAAAAGGTGAAAAATTAGAAACCGAAGAATTTAATGCCTTAGCTATGCAGGCTGAGGTGACTGAAGACTTTGACGCTAAACAAGAATTTCACTCTTGTTATAACGAATTAAAGAAGCTTCAGATCAAAGAACAGTTGACTAAATGTCATTTAAGTATTAAGAAAATGGAAGGTAGCCAAGATGAAGAAAAATCCCAAAAAGCTCTCCAAGAGTTCCAAAACTACTGCGAAAGTCTCCAAGACTGTGAAAAAGGAGAAGATCTTTCCTGATGATAAAGTTGCGGGCTTGATTGCTAAAGGAAAACAAAGGGGGTTCATAACCACTCCCGAGATTTTGCATACCTTTCCTAGATTAGAAGGAAACATTCGTGGGTTAGAGAATTTTCTAGATGAAATGGATCGCAAAGGTATAGAAATTAAAGAACCAAAAGATTTATTGGAA
>CAYYPY010000051.1:0-7547 GCA_964473685.1 uncultured Candidatus Saccharibacteria bacterium | reverse complement strand
TTATAAAATAATAGTAAATGATTTTGGTGAGTCAGAGGAAGAGCTGTCAGCAAGATGGGAAGATTGGTTATGTAATACTTATTCAAGAAAAACAAGTCCTTATAGTAAAAAAACAAGCCCGTATAGCAACAAAACAAATCCATACAGCAACAAAACAAGTCCATATAATAAAAAAGAATCACCTTACAGTTCGGCAACCCCGTCTGTATGCTAAAAAAAATGAGAGGTTATACCACAAAAAGCGAAATAGAAAATTACACTTTAACTGAAATTGATATTTCTTTTAATGACCAAATTGATAACTGGATAGGAGCAATGGAATCTTATGTTGAAAAAGAAACAGGAAGAGTCTTTATCGCAGATGAATCTTTCTCAACCAAAAAATACGATGGAGATAACGAGGATAATTTAATAATAGATGACTGCATTGAAATTGATTCAGTAACCGTTGAAGATAAGGAAGTTGATTATTTTTCTTATCCTGCCAACTCCACTCCAATTACAAAGTTAATTTTAGAAGATGATTATTTTGATAAAGGACTTCAGAATGTAGAAGTTTCAGCAAAATGGGGATACTCAGAAGAAGTCCCTGATGATATTAAGTTTGCAGTTACAGTATTGGTTGCAGGAATAGTAAATGACCAGTCGGGAGAAGGAGTATCTTCAGAAACGATTGGTCCATATTCAGTAACATACAAAGACAAAAAAGAATTAAGTGATTTTGAAAATGTCAAAAAGATATTAGAAAAATATAAAAGATACGATGTCTGTTAATGATTTTTTTAACAATTCGGTAACCGTTGAAAGATTAACCGAAGACGAAGAAGAGGACACAGAAGAATATGGAGAGCATATCACGGATTTAGAATGTTTAATTTATCCTTTAGAAGAAAACTTTGGAACTGATTTAGAAGGGTCTTATGGCAAAGACTTTATTATGATATCTGACATTGAGGATATTTTAGAAGGTGATAAAATAATAGATGAAGACGGATTTGAGTATATAGTCAAGGGAAAGAGAAACTTTTCTTTTAAAACAACTGACTTAATGGAATTAAGAATAAGGCAAATGCCCGAATCAGAATCATGATAGAACTGAAGATTAAATCAAAAGAATTACCGGGAGTAATAAAGTCAATGGAAGAATATCCAGAAACGATAAACAAAAATATAATAAATGTTTTCAAGGTAATATTACCAGAGATAGAAAAATATGCTAAAATGGACGCACCAGTAGACACCGGAAGATTAAGAAGTGATATAGGTTACAGAATTAACCAAAGAATGATGGAGGGAGTTATATACAACACGGTAGAATATGCATTTTATGTCCACGAAGGAACTTCAAGAATGAGAGCAAGACCTTACATTAAAAATGCGATTAAGGATCAGGGTAGGATTAGAATAAAAAGAGGATTGGAGAAAAATCTATTAAAGAAAAAAAGAGGTTTAATATGATAAAAACAATATACGATAAAATAGTAACATTACTGAAAACGCTTGACGAGATTAAAAAGATTTATGAAAACCCGGAATCAAATCCAAAAGGATATCCTTATGCTTGGGTTGTTTGGGAAGGAAATGAATCACAAGAGCTAACTAATTCAGAGGATAGAATAACAATGAACTTTAAGATAACTCTAGTTCAAGAAAAGCTTGAAGATTTTAAGGGAAGAAAAGAAGCAGAAGAAACAACAAAAGACAGGGCGTGGAAAATAGAAGAGCTTTTTAGAGATAATAATGATTTAGGTTTGAGTAGTGTTTTAAGAGTTTTGCCAACATCAACAACAAAATCTTATGACCCAGACTCAAAGAGGATAATACTGGAAACACTTTTAAGTATTCAGGTCGTAGGAAGTGTTTCTACATAAAAGTCGCTAATAAAATTAAAATAAAAACATGCAAATAGGAAGAAGAAATCAATTAGCAATAGCAATAGAAGATACTGCTGGAACAGCAGAAGAACCAACTCATTTCATTCCTTTTTTAGAGTGTTCTTTAATTGAGAGGCATACTCCAATTGCTGATACTCAAACAAAGGCAATAAGAGATTTAGAAGGTTCAGATTCCGTTGAAGGTAAAAAATGGGGCGAAGGTGATATAAAAGTTGTTTTAGATCCAACGACTTCTCCTTATTGGTTCGCATTAGCACTCGGAGCAATAAGTAGTGAAATTTCTGGTGATGATTACGAACATACAATAACAAGAGCATCAAATGACCCCTTAACAGCAACTATATGGAGAGATAGAGTCGTTGATACTGCTCAATTTACCTATTCTGTTGTAAATAGTTTAAAGCTCAATTTTGCAGATGATGTAGCAAGTCTTTCTGCAAATATACTTTCTAAATTTCCAACAGAACAAGCAAGAACAATAGCCACAACTTCTTTAAGTTATTATACTTTCAGAAATGCTACCGTAACGCTTGGAGAAACAGAAACAAAAGTTAAAGAACTTACTTTAACGATAGAAAATAATGCAGAGCCGGTATTCGCACCCGGGGATAACGATGTAGACAGAATCGCTTGGAAAGGATTTAGAGTATCGGGAAATTTTTCATTATTGTTTGAAGACGAAACAGAGAAAGACGCCTTTACTAATCTAACCAAAAAATCAATGACAATTACCTTCACGGGAGATGACGGGGACTCTATAACGATTAACATTCCAAGTTTTAGAGTTGATAACCGGGAACTGGACAGCCCGAACGATGATTTAGTAGCAGAGAACATTAGCTTTGTAGCAGAATACGATAGTAGCGAAGAAAAAACCATTGATATAGTCGTTGTTAATGGAGTAGAAACTTACGAATCAACATCTTAATAGTATCTTAATAGTATGGTAAATATGGAAACTAAAACAATAAAAACTCCAATAGAGGGAAAGGAGCTTGAGTTAAAATGCTGGATCACGGGTCAGGACTACGAAGACATTCAGAAACCGATAACAAGCGTGAAAATGTATATTGAATCAACAGGAGTAGGAAAGGGAGAAATAAACGCAGGAGAAGCTTCTCAAAAATCAACAGAAATAGCAATTGGAAAAGTTGTTGTTTCAGTTGACGGAAGAAAGGAAAATATCCTCAAGAGTATCCGTGAAATGAGAAAAGAGGATTATCTCTTTGTGCTAAAAGAAGTTGATAATGTAGTAAAGGGAAAAGATTTTACTCAACCCATCAATCAGCAAGAAAGTGGTATAGACTCGGAAAACTAACGAAAGAGATGCAGATGGTTTCAATCTGTGAATTGATGGGTTGGGATTATTACACCTACATAAAACAGCCTACTTGGTTCTTGGAACTCATAAAGTCAAAGATTGAGATTGATTCAGATAGGGCAAAAAACAAAAAATAACATGGCACAAGAAAAACTCTCATTTATAATAGACGCTGAAAACAGAGCTAAAAGAGAGATTGATCAAGCAAAGGGTCAGTTAGAAGGACTCAAAGGAAGGGTGCAGAATATGCAACCTGCCTTTAAGCAAATGGCAGTAGTGGGAACTACTGCCTTTGCTGCAGTAGGGGCAGGGATTTATTCATTAACTCAAGATGCAACAGAAGCTCAAGAGATATTCAATAAGTTTGATGTAGTTTTTCAAGATGTTTCAACTGAAGCTGAAAAAGTAGCACAAGATCTAAGAAATAATTTTGGATTAGCAGAAAGTTCAGCAAAAGATTTATTATCTGCTACAGGAGATATGCTTACCGGATTTGGATTATCCGGAGGAGCTGCTTTGGAGTTAGCAGAGAAAACAAATAAATTAGCAGTTGATTTAGCTTCTTTTACAAACATTGAGGGTGGTGCTGAAAGAGCCAGTAAGGCATTGACTAAAGCATTGCTTGGAGAAAGAGAAAGTGTTAAGGAATTAGGAATAGCAATACTTGAAGAAGATGTGAAAGCGAAAGTTGAAGCAATGAAAGCTGCTGGAAAATTCACAGACGAAACAGAAAGACAACAAAAGGCAATGGCAACATTAGAGATAGCAGTAAGCCAGTCAAAAAATGCTATTGGAGATTTTGCGAGAACTCAAGATAGTTTAGCAAACAAGCAAAGAGTATTACAGCAAAGAACAAAAGAAATGAGAGAAACTATTGGGTCTGTTTTTATTCCTGTTCTACAAGAATTAGTAAATAAAATAGAACCTGTTATTTCAAAGGTTACCGATTGGGTTGAAAAAAACCCAGCACTAACAAAAAACATAATAGCCGTAACTCTGGCAGTTTCAGGACTGGTTGCAGTTGTTGGTCTTCTTGGATTAGCACTCCCTGCTATTATAACCGGATTCGGTCTGCTCATTGGTCCATTGGGAATTGTGTTAGCGTCTTTGGGTGCTTTAGCAGTAGTGGTATGGAAAAACAAAGAAGCAGTTGCTTCATTTGTCCAAGATGGAATTGAGAAAATGAAAGAAGCTTGGGAAAAAGTTCAGCCCTTACTACAAAGAGCTTGGAGCATTTTCAAATCTTTATGGAATGTAGCAGTTGATTTATTAACTCCTGCTTTCAGAAGTTTATGGGCTTCATTAAAAGAATTATGGGAAGCGTTAGTAGAACTATGGGATTTAATATCACCAGTTTTATTGCCGGTATTAAAAGTTCTGGCAACAGTTGTAGGAGTTGTTGTTTATGGTGTTTTCATTACCTTAATAGGAGTAATAACAAAACTTGCAGACTGGTTAGCAACACTAATAACAATAGTTATAAAAGTATTCACTAAAATAACAGAAACGATAGTGAACGCCATTAAAGATATTATTAAAAGCATAGACAACTGGATAAGCACCACAACAGAATCCATAAAAACTGGCTGGAATAATGTATTAGAGTTCTTTAAAAATCTTTGGAACGATATAGTGGGAATATTTACAAGTGCCTACGATAAAATACTAAACATAGTTAACAAGATAAAAGGATTTGTGAGTGATGTAAAATCAGCTGCTTCGGGAATAGTTAGCAATGTAGCAGGTGGAATAACAGACAGAGTGTCAGGTTGGTTTGATCAGGGAGGAACAGTTCCAAGAACAGGAATGTATATGCTTCACAGAGGAGAGCAAATAGCAACAGAAGGATCAAGCGGAGGAACGGTAGTTAATATAAACGGAGGAACTTATTTATCAGAAGATGTAGCTGAAGACATAGGAGATATGATTATCAGAAGACTTAAACTTAACAGAAGAATATGATTATAAAGATAAACGATACAGACAGAACAAGTTTAGTAGAATGGAGTTCAATTCAGATTTTAGATGCTATAACAAATGAAGTTGATACACTTAGCTTTAATATAAAAGTATTTTATGATGGTGACTTTATCCCGGAAGTCGGAAAAGAGGTTGAAGTAACCGATGACGGAACAACTATCTTTGCAGGGGAAATAGTAAGAGTAACCAAAGAGGCAGAAGGTTCAGGCTGGTTAACTTACAATATCTATTGTGAAGACTACACTTATGAATTGGATAAAAATCTTGTTTTTGATACCTACGAGAATCAAGATGTTTCTGACATTGTTAAAGCGATAATTGATGATTACTGCGATGGATTTACATACACAAATGTTGACACAACAGGAATAGAATTAGATTACATATTATTTAATTATGAGCAACCCTCAAAATGTATTCAGAGGTTAGCTGAAATGGTTGGATATGATTGGTATGTTGACTACGATAAAGATATTCATTTTTTTGATAAAAGAATAGGTGAAACTGCTGCCTTTGATTTAACTGACACTAATGGAAATTATGTTTTTGATTCATTAAAAATAGAAGAAGATCAAACACAAGTTAGAAATGTTGTTTATGTAAGAGGTGGAGAATATGTAGGAGACGAAACAGAAGATAAAGTTGGGGAAGGAGATGGAGAAATAAAATCATTTAAACTTCCTTACAGATATAATGAATCACCAACAGTAACAGTTGATGGATCAGCCCAAACAGTAGGAGTTGAGTTTATAGATGATGCCGGAGATTATGATTGTCTTTGGAATTACCAAGAAAAAGTTATAAGATTTGATACAGCCCCTGCTTCAGGAGATGTTGTAGTTTCAGGAAAACCTTTAATACCGGTTATTATAAGAGCAAAAAGAACTGCTTCAATTGAAAAATATGGTGAAAGAGAACATATAATATTAGATAAAAAAATAAAATCAAAACAATTAGCAAGGCAAAGAGCAGAAGCAGAGTTTGAAGATTTTGCTAGCCCTACAAAAGTAGCAAGATTTGTAACAGTAAAACCGGGATTAAAATCTGGGCAGAAAATAAATATAAAATCAGAAAAGAGAAGCATAGATCAAGACTTCTCAATTGAAAAAATAACGAAAAGAATGAGATCCCCGAAAGAAGGATTTTATTACAATGTTACTGCCTCAACAGGGAACAGATTAGGAATACTTAGATTCCTTCAAGAACAGATAGAAAGCACTAACAATAAGGTCGGAGTGTTCAGACAAGAAAATGAAATACTGGATTTAATTACCGATCTAATAAGCATTGACACCATAACTATATCAGAAGACTTGAAAATAAATGACGAAGATACTAAAATAGATATAGAGAGTGTTGACACAATAACAGTCGGAGAAACATTTATAAGAGCTTCATTAGATAGCCCTCCCATTTGGGTCTACGGAGAATACTTTCCTACAGATGATGCTGATAGGAAAAGACCTGCATTCTTTGATAGGAGTTGTCTATATGCATAATTATGGAAAATCAAATTAAAATAAATGGAGAAGTTACATTATCTTTATACGATATTACAAGCCCGGAAGCAGTAGAATTACAGACCAAAATAGAAAACTCAACCGGGAAAAAGTATCGTGAGTTGATAAAAAAACTTCACAACAAATTTCTTAAAAAAAAGATAGTAGTTAAAAACTTATGTCCTACAGTCGGTAGAGCTGTTTTAGCTGCAAGATTAGCAGGAACATTAACCTATTCCGGAGAGATAAACTATTGTGCTTTAGGAACTGACAGCACAAATGCTACTGACGCTGACACATCATTAGGAACAGAGATATTTAGAAAATCAGTTTCTTCAGCAACTTATAACGATAATATAACTTACATTTCAACATTCTTCACAGCAACAGAAGTGTCTGGCACGATAGAAGAAGTCGGGCATTTTATAGACGGAGGTCCTGATGCTAATACTGGTCAGATTTTTTCAAGAATAGAAGATTCAGAAACAGCTGAATTACCGGTAACGAAGTCGGATACAGAATCTCTTACAATTGATTATAAAGTAACAATATCATGAGTGAACCAACTAACAATTTTTCAACAGGAGATGAAGTTCTTGCAAGTGAAATAAACACCAACTTTACAGAAGCCCTTAATGACTACAGAGATTTTACTCTTGGAGAATCAATTTCTGCTAACACCCCTGTTTATTTAAAAGCATCAGACGGAAAGATCTACAAGACTGATGCTTCTTACGATGACGAAAGAATTCATAACTTTGTAGGATTTTTAAAAGAAGCAGGAAGTGCAGACGAAACTAAAAAGGTTCAAATTAGTGGAAAGGTTTCTGGTCTTAGTGGATTAACTACTGG
>CAYYPY010000050.1:0-6569 GCA_964473685.1 uncultured Candidatus Saccharibacteria bacterium | reverse complement strand
GAAAGAAGTAAATTCGGCGTGACCGAATCCTTCTTCTTCACCAGCCTTTGATATAACCTCGACAAAAGATAAATCAATTGAACCAACTCGATGTTGGCCATTGATTCCTTTAATGGCAGAGATAGTAGTTTCTGCCATACAACCGAAGGTTTTTTGGGGAGGTAAAGTCATCCAAAAGAATTTTATATAATCTGGGACTCTTGCATAAGAGCCGTCAATTACTAAAATATCTGGACGACCAAAAGCTGTTTCTTCAGAAACATTTCTTGGTTGAGCTACTTCATAGACAATAGCTCCTTCTTTTAAATGTTCTGAAGAAATAATGGCTGTTGGAGAACTTGTAGCTGTAACTACAATGTCTGCCTTTTTGACTGCTTCTATTTCAGTTGTTACTATTATAGAAGAGTCTTTTTCTGCCATCTTTCTTAAGCAATTTTTTTCACGACGTCCGATAAGTATCAACTCACGGACTTTTCCTGAAAAATATTCACTTAATCCTCCACCAATAATGCCAGTAGCGCCGACAATAGCAATTGAAATATCTTTTAAAGATATTTCTTTTAGAGAAGTTATCTTCTCTATTCCTTGAATTGCTAATGCTACGGCATAATGATCACCGTGGGTGATCGTTGCCCTAACTTCTGGTTGTCTTGCCAACCATTTTCCAGTTTCAGTAACTGAAGCTGTTAGAGCTCCTAGCCCGACAATCTCACAACCCAATTTTTCTTGGGCATGAATTGTTGCCTCGAGGATTCTTTCACGAGCTCTTCGAGGGTTTTCTACCATTTGTTGGGCCGTTAAGAGAATTATAATAATATGACCTTTAGTCATATTACCATTTTCTCCTATTTGGAATTTATCTTTTACGATAAATCCCATTCTCCCGCTGAGGCGAGAGAATGCCCATAATATGGTCTTTCTTAAAAGAAAAACCAATTTTATGGGAATAGGGATAGCTTCAGAAATATCTGAAACATCCCTTGGGTGGACTAAAAAAGCGAATTTCATTCTTCGCCTCCTTTCAATTGATAAAGGACTAACAATGGATATACCATACTACCTTTTTATTGTTTCGTCAAGGAAATATGTTTTATTAATAAAAGAAAGAAACCCCAGGAAGATAGACTTCCTAGGGTTTTAGTTGGCTCGTTTTTACTAACGCGTATACAAATTTACGTAGGACATATAAAGTCCCCGTGACAGAAGTTTCTTCTGTCTTCTCGTAATTTTGTTTTTGGAATTCACTAGCTTGAAGGCACATATATGCCTTCTTTCTTTTTTGGGTATCTGGACTAACACCTCAGCTGGTGTTGGATATCTCTGTTTGTGAAAAACAGAAATTTTGTGCAAATACCTCACTTTCTTTGAGACCTTTCCCGCTACCCCAATATTTTTATTGAGGGTAGTGTTGATAGGATCTACTGGTTTTAAATACCAGTTTTCAGATCTTACTTTAATAATAGGTTTTATTACCTCGTATAAAGGTAATATAACCTGAGGTTCTACAGCGGGACAAAGCATACTAATTCCCATGCGTTCTCTCCTTTCGTATCAACGAGCTAACTTATAAAAAACAAGCCCAAGTGCTTGATGTGCAGTATACTTATCATAATTTAAATTATTTGTCGAGTTATTTTAATAAAAGCCCCAAATGGATTTCTCCATGAGGGGCTTGTAAATTTTCCTAAAGATCATCAAAGATAATAGGAATTCTTTTCTGGAATTCCTTCAGCAGAGGTACAGCAATTTCTCTCATCTGCGGATGAGCTTTTTTACTGCATCGCAATCTGAAAAAATGGCGCCATTCTCTGAGATTACAGGTCATGACGATCTCTGTTTTTAGAGAGTTTGGTAAAACACTTCGAGCTTCTTGAGGTGTAGCTCCCAATTCAATCAAAGAATTGTAAGCACTTTCACAAGATTTCATAGCTTTCCACCAAATTTCATATTTCTTTTCGGAAAAGAAAAAGGGTTGGATAAAAGTCATACCACGAGAAGAGTAGTTACAATATCTCGTGGACTCCTGGGAATAGGAAGCTAGACGATGACGTACAATTTCGTGTGTTACACCGCGGTCACAAATAATTCTTACAGTTACACTGTAATGTTCAATAACTGTTTCATGACCTCTTTCCATAATGTTTTCAATAAACTTTTTAGAAGAATCCAGTGTAATTTTGTCTTCGGACTTGTAGCATGTCCGACCATACCTTTCTAGATTCTTTAGAATTTGTTCGCCATTTACATTAGACTCAATTTTAAAATATGGACAAATTATGTTCATATTTCAACTCCTTTCTGATTGTTAGAGAGCAGATTAACAGTACTGCAGACTATATTAAATTAAATAAAAAATCAAGTTTAGTGCAGTTTGTTAAACAAAAAGATAAAACTAGGAGTAAAAGGATTATTCTTCATCATCTCTTTCACTTCTTCTATGTCATAGAAAGCACCACTTTCAACTTCTTCTTCTTGAAGAGTGATAGGATCGTCAGAGATAGCAGTGTAATGAGCCATCATAGCGTAATATTTTTTACCAACGAATGTTCTTTCTTTGGATATGAAATTATATTCTTTCAAGTCTATTCCTAATTCTTCTTTAGTTTCTCTTATTAAAGCTTGATCATAGTTTTCTCCAGGATCAACATGGCCAGCTGCTGAGGAGCAGAAATAGCTAGGAAATCTTTTCTTGTTTTTAGCTCTTTTCTGAACAAAGAGTTGACCAGCTGAATTATAAACAAAAATTTGGACAGAGCGAAGCATGTTTGCTCCTTTATAATGATCTTCTTTGTTGACTTGGCCAACAATTTCATCCTTTTCATTAACGATAGGTAATAACATATAGTGCCCTCGGCAGGACTCGAACCTGCAACCTCTTGTTCCGAAGACAAGCACTCTATCCAGTTGAGCTACGAGGGCATGTTGCTACTTTACGACAAAACATTGAAAAAAACAAGGTTTTCAGGCATGATAGAAATATGAAGCAAGAAGTAACAGAAATTATTGAATTATTAGAGAAGGCAGGATTTTTAGCATATACTGTTGGTGGATGTGTGCGTGATTTTTTATTGAAAAAAGAACCACAAGATTGGGATATCACCACTAATGCTTCTCCAGAAAAGATTCAAGAAGTTTTACAGGATTACAAGACTTTCTATGAGAATAAGTTCTTTACTGTAGGAGTTGTTCTTCCTGATGAGATTATTGAAGTAACTACTTTTCGTAGTGAAGGAAAATATGTTGATGGTCGTCACCCAGAAGAAGTAAAACCAGTTTCTTCTTTGGAAGAAGATTTACAGAGGAGAGATTTCACTGTTAATGCTATGGCTATGGACAAGCAAGGAAAGATTATTGATCCTTTCGGAGGACAGAAAGATTTAAAAAAGAAGATTATACGTACTGTTGGTAATCCTGATGAAAGATTCAGTGAAGATGCTCTTCGTCTTTTGCGAGGAGTTCGTTTAGCTGTTCGTCTAGGATTCACTCTTTCTCCAGAGACTGAGGAAAGCATCAAAAAAAATTGTTCTCTTTTAAAGAATATTTCTCAAGAAAGAATTAGAGATGAGTTAACTAAGATTATTATGACTGATCAAGCATCTGAAGGAATAGAAAAACTACGCCAGTTGGGCTTATTGAAATATATTATTCCAGAATTAGAAGAAGGATATGGAGTAGCTCAAAACAAACATCATATCTATGATTGCTATGAGCATAATCTTTTTTCTTTGAAATATGCAGCTAAAAGAAAGTTTTCTTTAGATGTTAGGTTGTCAGCTTTGTTGCACGATGTGGCCAAACCTCGTTGTAAAAGAGGTGAGGGTGAAGAAGCTTCTTTCCATGGACATGAAGTAGTGGGAGCTAGGATGACCAAAAAGATATTAGAACGTCTTCGTTATCCTCGTCAGATGATTGAAAAGATAGTTAAATTGGTTCGTTTCCATCTTTTTTATTACAATGTTGGTGAGGTAACAGCTTCATCTGTTCGTCGACTAGTTCGCCAAGTAGGTTTAGAAAATGTTGATGAATTATTGGAATTAAGAATGTGTGATCGTATTGGTTCCGGAGTACCTAAAGCTGAACCTTATAAGCTACGTCATCTTCGTTATCTAATTGAAAAAGTTTCTCTTGATCCTATCTCAGTTAAAATGTTGAAGATAAACGGACAAGATTTAATGAAATTATTGAATATTCATCCTGGTCCGAAGATAGGGCAGATTTTAGATATTCTTTTGAATGAAGTTCTTAATGATCCTAAATTAAATACCAAAGATTTCTTAGAAAAGAGAGCTCAGGAAATAAATAATTTAAATGAACAAGAAAGAAATGAATTGGTTTCAATGGCTAAAAAGGAAAAAGAAAAACTAGAGACTAAGAAAGATGATATGACTAAAAAGAAGTATTGGGTGACTTAATAATACGGAGCGTAGTATAGAAGCAGTATACACCCTTCGGGTGGGTGAGACTCGGGTGCGATTCCCGGCGCTCCGACCGGGCCCGTAGTTTAATGGTAGAACGCTACATTCGCATTGTAGTAATGGCGGTTCGATTCCGCCTGGGTCCACAAAATATATGAAATTATATCTTTCTTCTTACAAATTAGGGAATAAAACACAGCAGTTAAAAGAAATGACACTATCTGGTAAGATGGCTTACATTCCTAATGCTTTGGATTTTTCTGATGACCTAGAAAGAAGAAAAGAGAGTGAAGAAAAAGATATTAATCAGTTATCTGAATTAGGGATAGATGTAGAAAGAGTTGATCTGCGTGATTACTTCAATCAACCAGAAGTATTGAAAAAGAAGATGATGTCATACAACTCCTTTTGGGTTCGGGGTGGTAATGTTTTTATTCTGCGACAGGCTATGAAAAAGAGTGGCTTTGATCTTTTTATTAAAGAAATGATTGATAGTGATATCCTATATGGTGGGTATAGTGCTGGAATATGTATTTTAGCACCAACTCTTCGCGGATTGGAGATAGTAGATGAGACGATAGGAGATGACACTATCTGGGAGGGATTAAATATCATTGATTATTCTATTATCCCACACTATCAATCAAATCATCCAGAATCAGAAAAAGTAGAAGAGGTAGTAAGATATATGAAAGACAATAATCTTCCGTTTGAAACTCTTCGCGATGGTGAGGTTATTATCAACTAATCTCAATAGCTTTACCGTTAATTAAAGCATCAGCTATCTTCTCTTGAGCTGAGTAAAGGATACGTTGATAGGTACTAGTTGATATCTTCATCTTATCAGCTGATTCACTCTGATCTAATTTTTCCAGATATCTCCAGCGATAGGCTTCTATTTCTTCTATACTTAAAGAAACCACCTCCAGATCCCGTAAAGGAATACCGCGTGGTTTGAAATAAGTGACATTAGGACTAAACGATATTCTTCTTGGCAATTTTGGTCTAGGCATATTATTAAAAATTTGCTATGGTTTTATGGAGAAGAAGGTTGCCCAGCTCCTTTTAGGAGCTGGGTCCCATACCTTCTTCTTATTCTTTGTCTAAGGCTTCTTTCTCTTTCTTAATTATTTCCAATTCTTCTTTTAGCATTTTTTCTTCTTCTTCCAAAGCTTGGCGTTGGTTGATAGGAGAGCGGAAGCCCCAGCCACGACCTCGAGCCCCACAAGGACCAAGACCGCGACCAGACATAGGACCACCGCCGAAACGAGGTCCACGACCATTAAAATTAGGCATTTTTTTCAATATTGTTTCTATGACCTTTTATATTATGAGTATATACCCATAATAAAAAGATGTCAAGTAACCTTTGACTTTTTCTAAGATTTGTAATATATTTATGACGGTCAACAATTTCGTTGTCTAACTACATAGGTTGAGATTAGAGACCCCAACGATGTGGTTTCATAGTTCTTTTCTTCTATTCTATTCTTAAAGAGCCAACCCTTGCTCGCGTTGGCTCTCTTTTTATAATATTTGACTTTTTTCTTATTAACAATAAAATGAGAGTGGTTTAATAATTTTGTTGGACTAACTATCTTTGTAAGGACTAGGGACCCTTACGTGTTAGTTTCTACAAGTTTTCGAATTTTTAAAGAGCCAGCAGTAATGTTGGCTCATTTTTTATTATTGGATATTTTTTGTTTTCTCTGTTATAATAACAACAAATGACACCTTTAGTTTTTGAATTCACCTCGGCGGTAGCTGAAAAGAAAAAATTAGTTTTTTCTTATCAGGTATTTTTTGATGCGGGCAAGAAAATGAAGTTTAAAGAAGAGATTATCTTGCCTCGAGCTGTGGCCGAAGTACCTCAACAGTTGTTGCGTGATTTACATTTAATTTTAGGAATTAGTTATTACAAATTTTATTGTCCACCTGATATTCGTGTTCCTTATGATCTTTCTATCAAACAGGCTTCTTTCTGGACTACTGTTTATCGTAAGGGGTTGGGTGAGTTTTTTTATCGTAATAAAATAGATCCTAAAACTTCCCCTGTTTTTCCTGGAATTAAAGGATATCAACCAGAAATTTTATCTTTAGATAAATCCAATAAAATACTTTTAGGAGTTGGCGGAGGCAAAGAATCAGCTGTGG
>CAYYPY010000049.1:0-2955 GCA_964473685.1 uncultured Candidatus Saccharibacteria bacterium | reverse complement strand
ACACAAAGATACAAAGCACTGGGTAACGGCTTTTCGTGTGAGGTAGTGAAACATATATTAAAAACAATTTATTAGCCCCCACCCTTATTGACAAAATTGCAAAAATAATTCAAAATTAAGTATGCAGGTAATAGAGAAAAAAGAGCGTGATCAGTATAAATACGAAGTTCCAATGAAAGAAGGGGTTATTGAGTATTACTCCGAGAAGCCAATAAGAGCAGAAAAAACCGAAAAACTACTTGATGAGATATTTATGATTATTATAAACAAACCAAACGGGGAAGGTAATTTTTCTTACAAAGAATACAATATTCGCTATAACAAAAAAATAGAACAATGGATAAAATAAAAAAATTAGACAAAAAGTTAAGCGAACAAAAACGCAAAGCCAGCGATTTACTTGCAATAGCAAAATTAAACAAAGACAATCTATTAAAAAGAGCAGATGGCGTTGAAGTAAAAGAAGAGGACTTATGGACAGAAGTTTTTAGATTAGGAGCAGATTGTGAAGCGGGTAAACTATTAAAAGAAAAACACCCCGAAGTATTTGAAGCATACGAAGAAGAAAAAAAAATAGCACACGAGTTAGACCAGACATTCTTTAAGGAGTTTGGTTTTAATTTTAATCAAATAACACCATCACGACTTATTAGTTTTGTAGAAGCAATAATAAATGAACATAACAACAATAACAAGGTTCCACTATCCGATAGAAAAAAAAGAAAGTAAAGAATATAAATGGAGGTTGGCTTTTTTCAGAGATGAAGTATTGCCAAGAATAAAAGGCGTTGATATAAATGTTTGGTGTAATGATTGGCAAAGAGACGAAATAGAGGCGTTGGGGGTTAAGACATTTTATGCAGAAACAGAGACGAGAAAAAATAAAATGGGATACTTCGTAGATTTTGTAGAATGGAAGAATGTTAAAGGATTGAAAAAATACGATATTCAGATAGGATTAGATAGTGATGATTTAATAGAGCCAGAGTTTATTGACAAAGTTAAAGAATGTTCCGGCGATCAGAGTATATTTATGAGCTTCCAGCCAGAAAAGATTGATGTCAAAACGGGTAAAAAATATAAAATGCCACGAGATTACAGCAAACAAGGTTCAGCAATATTCGCAATTTATCAGCCAAACAAAGAAAACTACTTATTTGCTTATCAAGATTCACATCTTAAAATGCCAAAATACTTTGATAAGTTTATATTTATACCAACTGGATATTGTTATGTGAATGTCCATAATTATAATGACAGCACAAAAATATGAAATCTTTTTGGTGGAAAAATGACAACTTCGGAGATATAATTGCCCCAATAATATTAGAGCATTTTTCTGGGGAAAAAGTAGAAAGAAGCATGGACAGAAACGAAAAGAGATTTTTGGTTATAGGGAGTTTAGTCACATCAGCAATGAGCAAAGGAGATGTTGTTTGGGGGATAGGTTCAATAGAAGACAAAATAACAGACGGCACGGGAGTAGAGATATTGTCACTTAGAGGGCCATTAACAGAAGAAAGAATAACAAACAACACAACAGACATTTTCGGAGATACTGGACTACTAATATCAGAAATATACAACCCCGAAGTAGAAGTAAAACACAAATTAGGAGTAATCCCCCACTTTATTGAAAGAGAAAAATACGAAGATTGCGGGGAGTTTATAATAAACATAAAAGACGACTGGAAAAAAGTTATAGAAGACATAAAGTCCTGTGAAATGATAGCAAGTTCAACCTTACACGGAATAGTAACGGCGGAAACATACGGGATACCAACCGTTTGGCTAAAACCCGGCAAAGATATAAAAGGTGGAGAGTTCAAGTTTCAGGATTACTTCTTAGGAACAGACAGAAAAGAACAAAAAACATCAACATTAGAAGATATGAATGTCCTTGATAGGATAGAAAACTTAGAAGAGATAAAAACAAGAATAAAAAAAGCGTTTTATGGATATAGTTTACCCATATAGAAAAGACAGAAGGGACGATCTAAAGTATTCATTAAGAAGCTTAGAGAATATAGAACACGACAGCGTATTCATTGTTGGCGATTACGAGGATTATTTTTGCAATATAATATACATAAGAGCCGAGGACAACTACAAAAGAAACACATCAAATGTTGTTAGTAAACTGTTAAAAGTTTGTGAAATAGAAAGATTGAGCGATGACTTTATTTTAATGAACGATGACTTCTTCTTTTTAGAAGAACAAGAGATAGTAAACTACAATATGGGAACACTAAAAGAACACGGTAAAATGAGAGATTATGATTGTTACCGAAAAACCCTAATAAAAACCGAAAAACTGTTAAGAAGAAAATTAGGAATAAAAACCCCAATAAGTTATGAACCGCATTATCCAATAATTATAAACAAAAAAGAGTTCAAAAGAATATTCAACAGTGTTAATTGGGAAAATGAAAATATAGTGTGGAGAAGTGTCTATGGAAACTTAACCAAAATGAAGTCAATTAAAGCAGAACCGATAAGTCCGAATAAAATAAAAGATTTCAAATTTTACAGCAAAAAAGAGTTTGATGTAATTAAAAAGAACAAGTTTATAAGTTCATCAAATTCAGCACAAGAAGAGTTCACAAAGTTTATTAAAAAGAAGTTTAAGGATAAATCAATTTACGAAATATGATAATAGGAATAATACTAATAATAGTAGTAGTAGCAATATCAGTAATCCTTTTTGCAAACCAACCAGAGTTATAACCTCACTCCCCTACTCCACTCCCCTGTCTCAAAAATGCCATTTTCGGCAAAAGAGAGAGAGGTTCGGTAGGGTAGGGGAGTGGTAAAATATGAATATAAATAAGATAACTCCATACGGAAAAGAGATAATATGGGAGAAGAAATAAATACAGAAAAAACTGCCGATAAAGTGCGAGGTAAACCATTCCAAAAAGGTGACGATCCACGCAGAAACATTGAAGGCAGACC
>CAYYPY010000048.1:0-2436 GCA_964473685.1 uncultured Candidatus Saccharibacteria bacterium | reverse complement strand
CTCCGCCAAAAGAAATCAAAGTAAAATCTCGTGGGTCATAACCTTTTCTCACAGAGATGAGTTTAAGTGCATTTAACATATTTGAATTAGCTATCCTTATAATTCCTAGGGCAGCTTCTTCAATAGAAATATTCAATGGATCAGAAATCTTCTCCTTTATAGAATTTCTTACGGCATTCATATCGACTTTCATATCAAAATTTTGAGGAGATAATCTTCCAACTACTAAATTGGCATCTGTTGTCGTTGGATTTGTACCTCCTTGCCCATAGGCTACAGGACCTGGTATCGCACCTGCGGATTTAGGTCCAACTTTAAGAGATCCTCCCTCATCTAACCACGCAATAGAACCTCCTCCATTTCCAATCTCAACAATATCTACTACCGGTATTTTTATGGGATATCCCGCTGAGCGATTAGTTTTTTCAATATAATAGTCGGTAACAACTTTTACTTCTCCACCATCAATTAACGAACATTTTGCAGTAGTTCCGCCAATATCGAAACCAATGACTTGATTTTCACCTAACATCTTACCTAACATTGCGGAACCAAAAATACCTGCTACCGGTCCCGATTCTACTATGTTAATAGGCACGTCCTTAGCTTTTTCAAAAGTTGTTGTTCCTCCATTAGATTGCATTATATATTTCGGGCAACGGATATTAATTTTTTCCAACTCGGAGTATAATTCATTGATATAAGTATTAGCTATAGGTTTAACATAAGAATTTAAAACAGTTGTACTAGTTCGTTCGTATTCTCTGAATTCTTTTGATATTTCATATGAGCCCGTTATATATACTTCTGGCCACATCTGTTTTACCAGTTCCACTGTTTCTTTTTCATGCTTAGAATTCTTATACGAATGAAGAAAAACTACCGCTATAGCTTCAACACCCTCTTTTTTAAACGTTTCAATGCATTTTATTACATCATCTTGATTTAGAGGCGTAACTATTTCTCCTTTATAATTTACTCTTTCTTCAACCTCAAGTCTCAAATACCTTGGAACAAAAGGTTCAGGTTTTTTATACATCAAATTAAATAAATCGGGTCGATTTCCCCTAGATATTTCAAGCATGTCTCTAAAGCCTTTTGTGGTAATCAAACCTGTTTTTGCACCTTTTCTTTCGGTAAGTGCGTTAATAATAACCGTTGTGCCATGATTTAGACTTTTGATAGCTTCTTTATTAATGTTTGTTTTTTCAATTACATCAAGAACACCTTTTTCAAAATTTGGTGGTGTAGTATGTGATTTATCAACACCTATTCTTCCATCTTCTGTAATGTAAACGATATCTGTAAATGTACCACCTATGTCCGTTGCAATTCTCATATTATCCCTCCTTCAATTTTTTTCTTAACTTTAACCCATATTAATTTGCAGATATTTTCAGATTTGTTCTCGCTGAAATGTTTCATTCCTTTTGGAATGAAAGAAAAACTGCCTTCACTTATTATTACGTCTGCGTCCCCTATTCTTGCCTTTATTTCTCCAGAAAAAACATAGGAGTACTCATCGAAATCATGTGTTCCATATCCTTCTTCTGGAACTCTACTATAAGGTTTAAATTCTGCGGTGCCTATTGCAACCTCGATGTCATCTTGCTCGTAGTTCAATCCTGTCGTCATAATATGTGTTTTGAAGTCTTCTATTAGTGTTTTTTCTTTGTCTACAATAATCATTTTCTCACCTCCTCTCTTTATAATTCTTAGAATATTGTTGGTGTTACAACACCTAAGGCCCGAAATTCCTCATCATAAGGATTCTTAACGGTATGAGATATTGTGGATGGATAGTGGATGGATTCACCAGTTTTAACCACATATTCTTTGTCCCCAACGATAAATAAGCCTGTGCCAGCAATAATATAGTAAAACTCTTCTCCATCATGCGAAAACATTTTCATATCAGTACTTTGAGGTGCCAGTTTAATGATAATAGCTTCAAGTTTTCGGTTTTCGAATTTTCCACTTAATCTTACATGGCTTGTAAAAGATTGTTCTAAATTCATTAGAGTTTTATTATCCTGGGTTCTAATATAGGATTCTTCTTCTTCTTCCATATCGAATAAATCTCTCATTGAAATTTCAAGTGCGTCGGCTATTTTTTTAAGAGAGGTTATAGTAATTGATGAGACACCTCTTTCTACTTGTGATATGAAACTAATTGATAGATTAGTTTTTTCGCTCAATTCTTTCAATGTAATATTTTTTTGTTTCCTAAGTTTCTTAATTTTCTTATTTACAATATCCATATATACTCCTTTATAAATTTCAAGATTAAAGAAATTATACTATAATACTGTAATTAATGCAATATAAATATAAAATTGCGCTTTAATTAAAAAAATATATATACCAAACGTATATTCAGCCATATAGTTTGTCAAAAAGACCGTTGACAGACTGACAAATTTAAGGGAATTGAAG
>CAYYPY010000047.1:0-2054 GCA_964473685.1 uncultured Candidatus Saccharibacteria bacterium | reverse complement strand
CAACAACCTGGAAGCCAATTATCTTCCCAATTTGGAAGAGGCGGCCAAAATTTAAGGCCATCAAAAGTAAGAACAGATTTAAATACTTTTCCTTCTTTCTTTTCAATACTTTTGATCAAGCGCCGAGGTAATTGAGGGTGAGTATCGTCTATTACTATCACCCCCTTTTTAAAATGCTCTACTGCTCCTTCTATTTGTTCTCCTCTTGCTGTCAAAACTACTATCAAATCACAGTTAGATAATTCTGCTGGGTCTCGATACATTTGAAGTCGTTCCCCATTTTTTCTTAGAATCCGAGGATCAACTCCAACTACATCATAATGCTCTTTTAGGGCCTTAACTACCCTAGACCCAATAAAACCATATCCTCCCAGAACACCGATTTTGATAGTATTAAGCTTCATTAATCTAACTACGCTATCTATAGCACCAAGAACAGTATAAACTGATCCCATATCACCCCTTACCAATGGTAAAGAAAATTCATAACCACCTTGAGTAAGTATCCCCGGTAAACGGCCAGCTAGAGCTATTCCCTGGACATCAATAAAGCCGGCGATTCTATCAATCTTAGAAATAATTTTTCCAATGCGTTTAAGGGAATTATTTTCATCTTCTAGCTCTTCAAGAGTCCATGGAATAGAAAGAACTAATCCACGATACTTACCCGTTACTATCCCAATGAAAGAGACTAAAGGAATATAGGGCTTATACCACAAAGGAATGTAACTTTGTATCTGTTTAATGGTGCCAGGATACACTAGAAAAATAAACTTGAATATAGGACGTTTTAATCTTTTAAACATTATGCAAACCGGTAACAACACAGCTGAAAAAAGAAAGTTTGCTACTAGATAAATCATAAAGCGTTTAAAAACCCATATCGATCTTCTCGTTTTCATTTTATAATCACCTCCTTTTAAATTATTTAGTTTTCAAAGACGAGAACTATTCTCGTCGTACTATATATTGTATTATATCAATTTTATTAAATTTAGTCAATAGAAATAGGTAATGTGCAAGGACATATGGCGGTTTTTGCCTCAATCTTTTAAGATTAGGGGTATATGTGTATAAATATGTCTAAAACAATAAAAGAAGAAAGGTTAAGATGGCTTCGGCCAATAATCAATAAAGAGATTAAGTTAGTTGAAATGGCTAAAGTATGCCCATATAGCAAAAGATCTCTAGAAAGATGGTTGTCTGATTACAGGAAGTGGGGAGAAAAAGGACTAGAGCCCAAGTCTACTAGTCCTAAAACCAGCCCTGAAGAAACGTCTATCTGGATAAAAGAAAAAGTTATCGCCAAAAGAAGAGAGACTAAGCTATGTGCTCAAAAGCTACATTGGAAGTTAAAGAAAGAAGAAATAAATATTCCTGTAAGAACAATTGGAAAAATTATCAAGCAAGAAGGCTTAACCAGAAAGTATAGAGTAAAAAGAATTAAGTATAAATATATTAGAGCAGAAAGACAACCAGGAGAATTGTTGGAAATAGATGTTAAACATGTTCCGGGAAGAATTAAAGGGAAAAGATACTACCAATATACAGCCATAGATACTGCTTCTCGTTGGAGACACTTAAGGATATTTGAAGGACAGTTTAATCATTATTCGGTTATCTTTTTGCAAGAAGTGCTTGATAAGTTTAAGCATAAGGTTAAGGCGGTGAAAACAGATAATGGTACTTGTTTTACAAATAGATATAATGGTGCTTACAAAAGAGAAGATCTTTCCCCTAGAACGCTTCATGCTTTTGATTTTTGTTGTTCTAAACACAACATTATTCATTATTTGATAGATCCTGGCAAACCAGCTCAGAACGGAACAGTAGAAAGAAGTCATCGTGAAGACCAAGAGAAATTTTATGATAGAAATAAATTCAAAAATATTAAAGACTTAGAAAGGAAAATAGAATTATGGAATAAAGAATATAATAATTTGGAACACTGTAGTTTAGGGGGGAAAACTCCTCTTGAATTTCTTGCTAAATATGAGTCAAATGGTAAAATAATTAAATTAAGAAAACCGACAAATGTCCTTGCCTAAAACAAT
>CAYYPY010000046.1:0-3823 GCA_964473685.1 uncultured Candidatus Saccharibacteria bacterium | reverse complement strand
TCCATCTCCTTTTAATGTTCCTCCGTTAAACTGTATTGTCAAATCTGGAAAAATAACTTTACAACATGCAGCAATTATTTTTTCATCTTTCTCTAAAGTCTTGATTAAATTTTCTAGATAGTATGGTGTAACAACTATGTCATTATCTAGAAACAAATAGTACTCTCCTCTGGCTTCTTTTGTTGCCTCAACCCTTCCCTTAGCACAACCTAAATTCTCATTAGATTCTATTAATCTTATATTTTTATACTTCTTTATGTTCTCCTTTAATAGTGATAGTTGATCAGAATCTGAATTGTTATCTAGTAAGATAACTTCAAAAGGTACTTTTGTATATCTATACAATGCCTTGAGTGAAAGTATTGTATCCTCTACCCTGTTAAAACTTAACATTATTACTGAAACAAGCCTGGGAGGATTTTTAAGTTGTATTTTGTGATTACTTCTACAGTAGCAATTTACAAGTCCTCTGTTAATATTCCTGTAAATGAATTGTTTGTTTTTTTCTCTATTCATTCAAATTTGTTGTAAATCTTTTCAATGATAGCACATATTTTACCAAATTCTTGAGAATTTATTTACAAAGAAAGAAGTAGATGACATAATTGTTCATTTAACTTAACATTGTGTATTCTTGTGAACAAACTAATTCTTGGGCAATTTGATACAGACAAAGACGATAAATACCTAAAAACTTATGAGGAAGTTTTCAAGAGATACGAGGACAAGCCTATCGAATTACTAGAGTTAGGTGTCTATCATGGAGGTTCATTATTACTTTGGTCTGATCATTTCCCAAAAGGAAAAATTGTAGGGGTAGATGTAAATGATATACAATTAGAATTGCCTTCTAATGTTATATTCGAAATAGGAGACCAAAGAGACAAGGAATTTTTAGAAAGAATTACCAAAGAACATACAAAAAATGGTTTTGATGTAATAATTGACGATGCTTCACATTTAGGGAATTTTACTGAGGCTAGTTTTTTAATTTGCTTTAACAATCTTTTAAAATCAAAAGGTATTTATGTCATAGAAGATTGGGGAACAGGGTATTGGTCTGACTGGCCTGATGGAAAATCTATTGATTTAAAAACAGGCCATATAATAAGAAAGCTTAGAAAAAAATATAAGTGGACAAAAGACTATGAAAAACCAAACAAGAAATCTTTTTATAATCATTCATATGGTATGGTTGGTTTAGTAAAACAACTAATTGATGAATTAGCAATAGAAGATGTTAAGAAGTCAGAAAGAAAAGTAAAATCATGGACAACTGATATAGAAAGTATTTTAATAAAAAAAGGACAAGTATTCATATTTAAGAAGTAATAATTTTGACTTTATATTTACATTGAGATATATCGAAAAGAATTGTAAAATCTCTTAACAAGTAATTTTATGCAAAAAAACATGACTACTAAAGTAAGTATACTTCTACCTTCCTATAACTATGAGAAATACATAAAAGAAGCAATAGATTCTGTTCTAAAGCAAACCTATAAAAACTGGGAATTAATAATAATAGATGACGGCTCAAGTGATAACTCAGTAAATATTATTAAAAGTTATAAAGATAAAAGAATTATTTTTCATACACAAAAAAATCAAGGTGTAACAAAGACTCTTAACCGAGCTCTAGATATTTCAAGTGGCGATTATATTTGTTTCTTAGATGCAGATGATGTATATCATCCTGAAAAATTAGAAAAACAAGTAGAAATGATGAAGAGTGGATATGATATGGTTACTACACAAGTAGAAGCTATAAATGATGAGGGAGAACCCTCCAATGACAAGTTTTTCAATCTCTGGTGGAATACATTTAATCCTAAAATAGTATTTGGGAAAAACATAGAGTTCAACTTTTTCAATGGGAATTACTTGTGCAAATCTGCTTTGATGTTAAAGAGAGAACTTTTTGATAAATATGGAAAATTTAATACAAAACTTATTACTGCATATGATTTAGAACTTTGGTTGAAGATGCTTCCTCATATTAAAATTAATAGATGTGAACACGTCTTAACATATTATAGATGGCATGGATTAAATGAAACTAGTACAAATACCTTAAGAATGAGAATTGAATTGCTTCTCATATATGATAAATATCTAGAATCACTTAAGTTATCAATTAAAGAGGATCCTAAAAGAGTAAATAAATTCATTTTAGGTTTTATATATTATATTAGAATACAGGGTTTACAGGATGCCTACATTACATTACAAATTTTAAAACAAGATAAAGATTCCACTATAGACAGCTATGATTATCTTTATCAAGAAAATGCATTAAACATATTAAAAAAAATCGTAGAAAACAAAGATTTGGATTTTAAATTTGTAAAAAAGGGACAAGATGAAAAAATAGAGAAACTCCTTAGAGAGAATATTTTTCAAAAATTAAGAAGAACTTTAATACCTTATAAGGTAAGAAAGTTAACAAAAGCACTCCTAAAGAGAAATGCTAGAAAACATAACCTCTAGCGCCTTAACCAAAATGTTTGTCCTGTTAACAAAGACAGATCGTTAATACAACAGAATGCTATAACTTTTGCAGGCTCATCAGGACTAGGCAAATCCTTACTGTCTTCTTCTGGATACAACTTCTTTCTTAAAGGAGTATTCGTACGTGTAGGACAAACAGTAAAAACCGACAATCCCTTTTCCTTATTTTCTATAGCAGCTATCTTAGATAAGAGTTCTAAAGAAATTTTAGAAGAACCATAAGCTCCCTCCCCTTCTCTTCCCCCATCTATGCCGCTAGAGGCAACATTTACAATAACTCCTCCCTTTCCCATATACTTAAGAGCCTCTCTTAGGCAATAGAAAGCTCCATACAAATTCGTCTTCAAGATATCATCCCACATCTCATCTGTAGTCTCCTGTAAAACAGCATTCTTCGCAATCCCTGCATTATTAACTAAAACATCTATTCTTCCTTCTTTATCATAAATTTCTTTAAAAACTCTTCTAACTACATTAACATCTCTTACATCAAGAATAATATCTGCCTTCTTAGGTTCCAAACCTAAAGCATAAACTTTAAAACCCGAATCTCTTAATCTTTCAACCACCTTTTCTCCAATACCACTAGTCCCTCCAGTAACAATAGCTACCCTCCCTTCTGTTTCATCAAGAAAACCTTCTGCTGTATAAATATCTGGTTTATGTGTAATTTTAAAATATCTTGGAGATCCATCAATTAATTTTACTTCTCCTCCAGATAACCTTACTAATTCTAACAATTCCGTATTATGCAAGTCCTTTGCCCCTAATGCTTTCAAAAGAAATTCTTTTTGAAATGCTTGGGGAGTTTGACTATTTACAAAATCATACCGATTAGGAGTTTCTTTTAATAAATTTTCCTCATCTATTTTTATTATTGTATCAACCAAGGGTAACATCAATCCAACTCCTGGATATTTTTGAGCATTTTTAGCTAAATTTGTTAAAACTTCCTTGTCTACAAAAGGCCTAACTGCATCATTGACTATCACAATATCGTGTGATGCAGCTTTAACACCATTTAAGACAGAATCAAATCTAGTGTTCCCACCCAATACTACTTTGTAATTGGGATATTCTTTCTCTAGCTCTTGCTTAAATTCCTTAGAACTAACAATTACAATATCTTCAGTTATTTCACTACAATTGGATATCGTATAATCAATAACTTTCCTACCTCTAATTTCTAAAAATTGCTTAGGCTTTTTTGTTCCCATCCTAGAACCATTTCCTGCTGCTAGAAGAACTACAGATACATTTTTCATTTTTATCTCTTTAAATTTTTAAATAATAACTCTCTATAATACTATAA
>CAYYPY010000045.1:0-1636 GCA_964473685.1 uncultured Candidatus Saccharibacteria bacterium | reverse complement strand
TTGCCGAAAAAGATTTATTTGATAAAAGATATCGTTTCAAGAAAATAAATAAAGTTATTATTGGCTGTGGTTGGGAACCAGGAAACTCAACTGATTATGTATCTTTTCAAACAGCTACTGATTTAGGAATTAAAAAAGTAATTATATTAAGTAATATTCCTTGTGTTTTTGATTCTGACCCAAAGAATAATAAGAAGGCTCAACCATTAGAAAAAATTACTTGGAAAGATTATATTAAAAATATGCCTAAAAAATGGCAACCCGGATTATCAGTTCCATTAGATCAAAAAGCCGCTTTATTGGGTAAGAAAGAAAAGATGGAATGTTATCTAGCTCAAGGTCGTGATTTGAAAAATTTTCAGAATATCTTACGCGGAAATAAATTCCGTGGAACAACTTTCTATGATGGATAAAATTAAAGCTCTACAAGCTATTCTTCAAGCTGAAAAACAAACCGAAGAAAACAGGGGAGTCAAAGTAACAGCCGGAGGAATGATGGAGATACAAGAGATTATTCTTAATCCTGAACTTTCTTGGGATGAGAATGCTAAATTAGTTAAACAATGTGCCAATCAAGCTCTACGCCGAGTCCAAATGGAGGCAGCCAAGAAGATGCGTTAAGATTTGTTCTTGGTCCTTTACAAACAAACACCTATCTAATAGGTGATATTTTAATTGACCCAGCTGGTTTAGTTGAAGGTAACATTAAGAAAATCATTAATACCCACTACCACTTTGATCACACAGACGGTAATCATCTTTATCAAGCTGAATCAATGATTCATCGGTTAGATGCTGTCTATCTAGAACAAGATTTTGATCGTTTATTAGAAGAAGGTGATATTATTGATGGATGGAAAGTTATACATACTCCTGGACACACCCCCGGAAGTATTTGTTTGTTGAAAAACAATGTTATTTTAACTGGAGACACTTTATTCCTAGACGGTTGGGGAAGAACAGATCTCCCGGGTGGCTCCGAAAAAGATATGAAAGAGTCTTTAAAGAAATTAGATAAGATAATAAAACCGGGGATGATGGTTTACCCCGGTCACGGTCCTGTCTTTAGGAGATCTTCCGAACATACTCTGCCTTCTCCGTATTAATTTCCACTATATCTCCTTCATTGATAAAAAGAGGAACTGACATTTCTACATCATTTTCTAGAGTAACAATCTTGTTACCAGCTTGAGCTCTGTCACCTTTTACACCTGGAGGTGCAAATTTAACTTTCATTTGTGTTTTGATAGGTAAATTAACAGTCACTACTTTGTTATTGAAAAGTAATCCTTCGTATTCTTCATTGGGTTTAACTAAAGCATTAACATCAAACAAAGAAAATCTTTCTGATGGTTTATCGGGATAACAAAAAACATACTCATCTTTTTTCCTATAGATAAAACGAATTGTTTTTTTCTCTAATTCAGCTTCTTCAAATTTTTCATTGGGACGAAAAGTACGTGAAAGAACATTACCAGTAATTAAATTACGTAGTTTGGTTTGCATAACTGATTGACCACGTCCTTTAAACATTAAAGATGACTCAATAATTTCATAGGGATCTTGATCTATAATAATTCTTTGTTGTTTCTTTAATTCATTGAATGATATCATTGTAGTATTTGACCAATAAAAT
>CAYYPY010000044.1:0-3127 GCA_964473685.1 uncultured Candidatus Saccharibacteria bacterium | reverse complement strand
TTAGCTAAAAACATCTTAGCTTTAACCTTTACCGAGAAGGCTACCGATGAAATGTTGGAAAGAGTAGAGAGATTAATTCCAGAAAGCTATTATGATTTACAGATATCTACTTTCCATTCTTTTTGTGAAAAAGTCTTACGAGAATATGCTTTAGATGTAGGAATCTCTCTTTATTTCAAATTATCTGATGAAAAAACATCCAAGATGTTAATTCGTCGTCACTGGCATCGTTTCACTTTTAATTATTACCACTGGGCCGGAGATCCTTCCAGTTTGATTAGTAGTTTAGTGAAACACTTCGGTCGTTGCAAGGACCAAGCCATTACACCTGAAGAGTATGTTGGGAATGATGAGAAGATCAAAGACATTGCCAGAGCTTACAAATTGTATAATCAGATATTAACTGAAGAAAACTATCTTGACTTTGGAGACTTGATCAACAAAACCAGAGAACTCTTGTTATTGAGACCAAACATCTTACAAGAGTTTAGGGATAGGTTTCAGTACATCTTAGTGGATGAGTTTCAGGACACTAACTGGGTTCAGTATGAGTTAGTGAAACTAATAGCTAGTCCACGCAACAATCTCACTGTCTGTGCCGATGACGACCAGGCCATCTATCGCTGGCGAGGAGCTTCTTTCAGTAATATAGTTTTGTTTGGAGAAGATTTTCCTCAGGCTGATGAAGTATTTCTAACTAAGAACTACCGTTCTACTCAGAATATCCTAGATCTAGCTCACAAGTCCATCTCTTTCAACAATCCTAATAGGTTAGAAGTGATTAGAGGAATAGACAAGAAATTAAAATCACAGATTAAAGGAGAGGGGACTATTGAACACATCCACTTTGCCACTATTGAACAAGAAGCTCAAGGAGTAGTTAATCGTATTGTAGATATGGTTAAAAAAAAGAAAGCTATTTGTGGTGATTTTGCTATTTTAGTAAGAGCCAATAGTCACGCTGACATCTTTGCTCGTACCTGCCAAGAAGCCGGTCTGCCTTACCATTTTCTAGCTATGAGTGGATTATATACTCAACCTATTGTTCTAGATATTATTTCTTTGTTGAAAGTAGTAGATAATCATCAAGATGACCGAGCCGTTTACCGTCTACTTTGTGCTATGAACTTCTCTGAACAAGAGAGAGCTGAGCTAGTGGCTAAAAAAGACCGTTACGGTAGATATTTGTACGACTTTTTGGACCAAAAGATTAAAAAGTTAATTGAGAAATTTTCTTCTACTCAACCAGCTTCGGTGGTAGCTATTAAATGGATGGAGGAGTCTAATTATCTCAAGAATATTTCCCAAGAAAGCTTGAATTACTTACCTCAGTTTCAAGAGAAGATGGAGAGTTTTGAAAGAAATTCACCAGAACCATCTTTACATAATTTCTTGGAAGAATTGAAATGGGAGATTAACACTGGTGATGAAGGAAGAATATCTTTTGATGTGGATCCTGACAGTGATGTGGTAAAGATAATGACAGTTCACGGAGCTAAAGGATTAGAGTTCAAGCATGTTTTTTTAGTGAATTTAGTAGAACAACGTTTTCCAGTAAGAAATAGAAAAGAAGCTATTGAAATTCCTGATGAATTAATGCGTGATGTTGTTCCTGAGGGAGATGCTCATCTACAAGAAGAAAGAAGATTGTTTTATGTGGCTATAACCAGAGCTAAAGAATCTCTTTATTTAACTTCGGCTAAAGATTGTGGTGGCAAAAGAGTTAAAAGAATATCTCAGTTTTTATCTGAACTTGGTTTTCAGGAAAATAATGTGGTGGGTAAAGAAAGAATAAGTAAAGTAAGTATGAAAAAGAAACCACAATTAGTTTTACCTAAGAAATTATCTTATACCCAAATCAAGAAATTCAACACTTGTCCTTATGCCTACAAACTTTCCTATCTCATTAAATTAAGATTAAGCCAGTCTAAGTCTTTGAGTTATGGTTCTAGTTTACACAACGCTTTAGAAAAAATTGTTCGTTTTTATCCCATGACCTGGACAGAGGCTAAGAAGATTTTTCAAGAGGAATGGATAGGGGAGTGGTACGACTCTCCAGAAGATAAAGAAAAACATTTTCAACGAGGTGAAAAGACATTGAAACATATTTTTAATCAGATGAAGAAAAGTCCACCTCAAGTATTAGAGATAAATGGTCAGAAAGCCTTAGAGCTTCCTTTTGAGGTAAAGATAGGAGAGGTTATAGTAAAAGGTAAAATTGATAGAGTAGATGAAGGTATAGAAATAATTGATTACAAAACAGGTAAAGAAAAAGATCCCGACAAAGAACAGCTAGCTATTTACCAAATTGCCTTGGAAGATATTTGGGGATTATACCCGGACAAGCTAACTTATTGGTATCTTGATCAAGACAGTAAGGTTAGTTGTGAGATCAAAGAAAAACAAAAAGAAAAGATTAAAGAAAAGATTAAAAAAACTTATCAAGATATGAGAGATAGTAATTTTGAAGCTACGCCTGGTTTTCATTGTAATTGGTGTGAATACAAAGATATTTGTGATAAGAATTGACATATTAGAATCATTATTATATCATAGCATCAGCTGAGTTCGGTTCGCCGTTACGTCAGTGATAAGGTCGCAGAGTTATTTAAATAAATGGCCACAAGATTATACGTTGGACAGTTGCCTTACAGCACTACTGACGAAGAGCTTAAAGAAGGCTTTTCTAAGGCAGGAACCGTAGTATCAGCTACAGTGCTAAAAGACAAGTTCACAGGTAGATCCAGAGGGTTCGGTTTCGTTGAGATGTCAACTGATGCAGAAGCAGCAGAAGCTATCTCCATGTTTAATGAACAAGATTTCGGAGGACGAAAGATTGTCGTTAATGAAGCCAAGCCAATGGAAAGATAAAAAATAAAGCAACCGGCTCTTGTCGGTTGTTTTGTTTTCAGTTATAATAAAACTATGAAAAAATTATATCGATCATCATCAAACAAAATAATTGCTGGTGTTTGTGGAGGATTAGGTGAATATTTTTCAGTTGATCCAGTATTATTTCGTATTATTTTTGTTGTTATGAGTTTGGTCCAAGGAATGGGTCTTATCCTTTATCTTATCTTAGCTATTATTATTCCTAAACAAGAAGAAGAAGTTAAATTAGTGACTT
>CAYYPY010000043.1:0-7852 GCA_964473685.1 uncultured Candidatus Saccharibacteria bacterium | reverse complement strand
AGCACTTTTAACAATCCAGTAAGTAGCTACCAATAAACCAGCCATTTCTATCTTTCCACCTGGAACATTTTGGATAATAAAAATAGCAAAAATAGGGTTAATTAAACCCCATCCAGAGTGAAATATTAAATCAGAACCAATCAGGAAAGTAATAAACCTACTTAGTTTTTTTCGCATATCTGTTTAATCAATTCATCCAGATCTACATCATGTTTAGATGCAGCTTGTTCTAATGTTTCTGGTTCAGCAAAAGGACAAACCGAGCAAAACATATTGTTTGCTTCTAAAACTTCCTACTATGAGGATACTCTTTTAAGAGATCCGCTATCGTTATATTTTTATCTATCATGCCAATGATTATAGCACAGAAAAAAATAATTAACTAGAGTTCGCGAGGATTAATTTTATTGTATTTAACTTCTAAAATACGATAAGCAGAATCTTCATTCACTTTTATCTCCTCCCCTTGGAATCTTCCTAATAAAGCTTGGCCTAAAGGTGATTCATCACTAATAATACCTTTTTCAGGATCAGCTTCTAAAGAACCAAGAATAATTAATTTTTCTTTTTCTTGGCCACTGTCTAAAACAACAGTTGCGCCAATATCTACTCGGTCTTCTGGACCGCTGAAAGGAATAATGTTAGCTGTGCGAATAACATTTTCTAGTTCATTGATTTTGGTATCTAAATTATTTAATTCTTCCTGAAAGGAACTGTATTCCGAACTAGGATCATCTGAATTGGAAAGTAGTGAAGCTTCATCCTTTATTTTTTCTGCCTTAAACCTTTTCAATTCTTCATATTGAAGCTTAATATCTTCTAATTTACCTTCAGTGAGGTATATTTTTTTTTCGTTCATATGTTTAGAGACAACAAAACCCTCATATAATGAGAGGTCTGGTCAGCCTGGCCATTATACCCTAATCGCTTTTTTTGTCAATGTCTATTGATTGATACAAGGTTGGTAGTATTGATTGATAGTTACTGGCACTTCTTTGATATTATATCCCCTATTTTCATTGAAAACCACATCCAACAATAATCCTTGCATTGTTTCTTCAGAAAATTTCTGGTCAAAAATGAAATTACCAAGAGAAAAAGCAATATTGTCTTCTACTGGTTGTGTCACATGGGGATGGTGACCAATAACTAAATCAGCACCAGCTGATACTGCTAGATTACTAAGATATCTTTGACGTTCATTGGGTTCTTTCTGATATTCTTCTCCATAATGGAAAGAAACTATAACAATATCGGCTTCTTGAGCTTTGGCTATTCCTTCTTGTATTTTTTCTTCATGAGCCCAAGCCACTCCTGATCTGTTTTCCGTAGCTTCCCAAGAAGGCGAACCTAGATCTAAATATCCTAAAAGAGCAATCTTGTTGCCTTTTATCTCTAAAAATTTAGGGCTATAAGCTTCTTCGGCATTCATCCCACCACCAACAAATAATATATCTTTCTCAGCTAATCTTTTTAAATTATCTTCAAAAGCTAATCGCCCATAATCAAAAGCATGGTTGTTAGCTACTGAAACTGCATTAAAATGAATTAATCCATCTATAGTTTGAGGATCAGCTCGAAAAGAGTAAAGACCACCTTGATCACTACCCTGATCAGATATCACACTTTCTAAGTTACCAAAAACAAAATCAGCTTGACTTAAATAATCATTGATTAAATGAAAAGGAAAAGTGTAATCTCCTTCGCCAGCTTTTAAAATATAGTGTTCTACTCCTCGATGAAGCATAATATCACCAACAAACATCATTCTAATTTCATTGTCTGGTTGGGGAAGTAAATGTATTTCTGATAATCCTTGATTTTTATCTAATTCTTGAAAAACAAAGAATAGGAAAATAATAGAGACTACTAGAACTAAAAATAAGCTAACAATAGTTTTTACTGACATACTGTATTATACCATAAACTACGAAAAAAAAGCCAGATGGCTTCGTTTTCGTGAGGAGAGAAACCGCTCAAAGAAATTGACCTTTCCTCGGCCAGGGCTGAACACTGCTCTGGGGATATCCTCCAAGACCTCCTTCACTGAACGGGTGTCCATTGAGAGATATAACTCTCTCACCCTCCTCGTAATTGATAATAAATGTAAAAGGTTTTTTGTCAACTACTCCACTGTTACTGATTTAGCTAAATTACGTGGCTTGTCCACATCATAACCCTTACCAGAACCAATATAATAAGCAAATAATTGCAATGGAACAGCATAAAGAATTGGCGTCAACATCTCTAAAGTATTGGGAGCAATAAAAATATTGTCAGCCATCATCTTGTCTGTAGAAAGAGCAACTACCTTGCCTCCCCGACTCTTGATTTCTTCAATATTAGAAAGTAATTTTGCTTGGATATCACTACGAGGAGCTACTACAAAAGTAGGAAAATCTTTATCAATCAAAGCAATCGTTCCATGTTTCATCTCACCAGCTGGTTGACCTTCAGCATGAATATATGAAATCTCTTTCAATTTCAATGCTCCCTCCATCGCTAAAGGATAACCATAGCGACGGCCAATGAAAAGAAAATTAGGATAATTAATATATTTCTGAGCTATTTCTTTGATTTCTTGTCTTCTAGCTAACACTTCTTTGATCTTCTCAGGTAAAACTTTAAGTTCCTGTATTATCTCTTTAGCTGTCTGTTCAGTCATACGACGTTGCCTTCCTAGAACAACAGTTAACATAGCTAAAATAGCTGCTTGTGAGGTAAAAGCTTTGGTGGAAGCTACCCCTATCTCCGGACCAGCATGATTGTAAATACCAAAATCAGTAGCCCGTGCCACCGACGATCCAACAGCATTAACAATACCTAAAGTTAATCCTCCCCTATTTTTCACTTCTTTTAAAGCTGCTAAAGTATCAGCTGTTTCTCCAGATTGAGAGATAAAAATAAAGAGAGTTCCAGAATCAATAATCGGATGACGATAACGAAATTCAGAAGCTACTTCAGCGGTCGCCGGAATACCAGCCATCTCTTCTAACATATAACTACCAGCTAAACCAGAATAGAAAGAAGTTCCACAAGCAATAATATGAACTTTCTTGATTCTACTTAATCTATCTAAATCTAATCCTCCTAATTTAACTGAATTATCTAACAATCTACCACGTATAGCTGAAAAAATAGTTTCTGGTTGCTCCATAATCTCTTTCATCATAAAATGATCATAGCCACCTTTCTGAGTTTCTTCTAAACTCCAATTAATTTCTGTTTCCTGCAATTTGTTCTTACCTCGTATCCAACATTCATCAGCTGTTAAAACAGCCACTTCTCCATCTTCCAAAAAAATCATTTTATTGGAATAGGCTAAAAGAGCTGATGGATCAGAAGCCACCACTCCCCCTCGACTAGTACTAGCAATAACTAAAGGACTAGAAAAACGTGCTACTACAATTTTGCCTGGATCATCCAGAGAGATAACTGCTAAACCGTAAGCACCTTCAACTAAAGTTAAGGCCTTTTCTACAGCTTCTTCTAGATTGCCTTTAAAAAACTTTTCAATAAGATGAGCTAAAACTTCTGTATCTGTTTGGGATTTAAAAACATGACCCTCTGCCTCTAGGTTTTCTTTTAATATCTTATAATTTTCAATAATACCATTATGAACTAAAAAGATTCTCTGTTGACAATCGGTATGAGGATGAGCATTCTCTTCTGTTACTTCCCCATGAGTAGCCCATCTGTTGTGTCCTATACCACAACCGCCAGAAATATCTCCCATCTTCTTCTCTAGCTCTGTTATCTGACCTACCGCTTTAGTTAAAACAGCTTCTTTATCTAAAACCACTAAACCGCTGGAGTCATAACCGCGGTAAGATAATTTTTTAAGACCCTCTAAGATCAAAGGACTAGCTTTCTCGGGGCCAACATAACCAATTATTCCACACATTAGTTTCTTTGTATCACAAAGATCACAAAGCAACAATAGTAGCCATACGACCACTACCTTCTCGATAATGAGAAAAATAATTCTCATCTGTGACAGTGTCAATATCACTAACCTCAATTTTTGTTACTCCAGCCTTAATTAATTGATCGTAATTAAACTTCTTGAAATCTACACATACTAAACCATTACGATAATTAAGATAAGGACGCCAACGAGGATTATCTTCTTGTTGAACAGATTCATAGCAATATCCAGGACCAGCACCAGGACCGATAATAACTTCTAAATCGCTAGGATTACTTCTGTAATTATCCACTAAATACTCCACTACTTTTCTACTTAACTCTAAATCTGTTGGTTGCCAACCAAGATGGGCTAAAGCCACTACTTTTTTCACTGGGTCATAAAAAGTAATAGGTAAACAGTCAGCTGTCAAAAGAAAAAGAACTACTCCTTCTTTATCAGTAACAACTGCATCAGCTATCACTTCTTTACCAACAGCCATTTTAATCTTATCTTTATGCTCTGGTAACAGAAGAACACAATCTTCTAACTTAAAACCGTGTTTTTCAACAAATCTTTTTCGGTTATCTATAACCTGATCTTCAGGAGAAAATTGAATAGACATCTGTCCATCTTTTTTGTTAGAAGTATAGTTAATCATTCTTAAAATCAAAAATTCTATGAAGATTTAACCTCTTCAAATTATTTTTTATCTCCTGGTGCAAACTATCAGATGAGAAAGTAACCAAATCTTTAGCTATCTCAACTAAATGATTGTGAAAAACAAGAACTTCTTCCTCAGTTCCTGCTGGACAGTTATAGCAAGAACGAATATCAATTAACCCTTCTGGAAAATCAACAACTGTTGATCTGGTGGCAATAACTCCTGGAACAATGAATGTTTTGTATCTAGCTGTATCATCAATGGGATCAAGATCAACAAAAGGAAGATAAACAGGGTGGCCATTAGGTTCTTTTTGTTTAGAAAAGAAATTTTCTAAGGAATTACCGCTTAGTCGCCCAAGAGACAAAGTAACTTTCAGGTCTCTTTTTTTAAATGAGATCATAGTGTTAGACTCTCCTCGCTCTTCTTCGGGAATCCAATTTATCTCCCATCCTAGAAGCTCTTTGTTTTTGATATAGTTATAAATTATTGTGTCTTGGTCTAGATAGAAGAAGCAGAAGAATGCACAGGCCTCAACATCAATATCGTCTTCTGACTTAGAACACTCTCTACCACAATGAGATTCTTCTATAACCCTAGCGCTCTGTTTTGTTGAATTGTCTAAATTAACATGCAAAGAAAAAAGTCCGTACAAAACTAATCCGATAATAATAGAAGAAATAATAATTAAAGAATTTTTCATAATATAACTATACTTTATTTTTAATAATTCTTAAAGCCCTCAAGGCACTCTTTTCTTTGCCTTTTATCTCTAACATAACATCAGCTTCCACTGTGAGTTGTTGCAAAAAGTAACGAAAGTCATCTTCATCTATCGACTCTATATGTCTTCCTATCCGACTATCAGGTCTTTGGGAACTATAATCAATCATTAAACAACCATCTTGAGATGACCAAGTGTTGTTGGCTAACTTTATAGCTTCTAACAAGCTCTCTCCTTGATTCAAACAGCTATGATGAAGAGTATCAAAAAGAACTGGAATACCAATCTGCAAACAATCTTGAAGAGAATAACTACGATCATCATTTTCAACCACTAAACGAGACAAAGATTCCAAAGACAGTAATTTTAAATTATTCTTAAAACGATGTTTTGATTTCTTTTTATCGCCATAAACACCTCCTAGATGAATCTGAACTTTAGCTGTGCTATCTAAACCTAAAACATCTAAAACTTGGGTATGATATTCTATCTCTGAACAACTTCTCTGAACAATCTCACTATTTAAAGCATTAAGAACCACAAACTGATCGGGATGCATAGAGATACGCATATTATGCTTTTTGATTTTCTGACCTATGGCCTTAAATTCATTCTGAAATTCTTTGATCCAATCTATCTGACAAACTGGATGAGAAGCAAAAGGAATTAAGCCAGAACCAATACGGAAAAAAAGAATACCGTTTTCAATATTAAAATCAATAATCTTATTCAAACAATCAAGATTTTCTTTAATTTTCAAACGCAAACCATCAGAAGTAACATTAGCTAAACGCATTGTACGATTAGCAGTGCAATTTAACGATGTATTAATACAGGGATATCCTATTCTCATTCTTTAAGTGTAAGATAATTAAAACAGAAAGACAACTATCTATTGAGATAAAGAGTAACTGGAATATTATATTTAATAGAAGCTTGAGTAATATCTTTTTCGGCTTGCTGATAAAATTCTTTATGACCAGAAAATATCTTCTTTTTAATTTCTGTCAAAAGATCGGGATAATAATTCAATAAAACCTTTTCTACACCAACCCAGTTACTACCAAGAACATTTAAGCTTTCTGAAAAAACATGACTAACGCCAACCTTTTTGAATTCGGAAAATAAATCATCTGGATTAGTCCAGATAGGCCAATAAGGGCCTACCATGGCTTTCACTATTAATCCAGCATCTGTTAGTTTTTTCATTGCCATCAATCTTCTTTCTATGTTAGGAGAAAATGGTTCTATTAAAGAAACCCATTTTTCATCTAAGCTATTAATAGTTATATTAACATCTAAATTCTTAATCGTTTTTAATAAATCAATATCACGAACTACTAAATCTGATTTAGTTAAAATACTAACTGGATTGTTGTAATTTTGTAAAATAGTTAAAACCTTTCTCATCAGTTGATATTTATCTTCTATTGGCTGATAAGGATCGGTAACTGTCCCTATATGAATATCTTGTTTTTGAAAACGAGGTATTTTTATTTGTTTTTCCAAAACCTCACCAATATTTGTTTTTACATCAACAAAACTACCCCACTCCTCTTGATGGCCAGTAAATCTTTTCATGAAACGGGCGTAGCAATAAACACAAGCATGGCGACATCCCACATAAGGATTGATCGCTAAACCACCTCCTGGAAAACCACATTTACTTAAAGCTTGTTTTATCTCTATTTCCATAATTAACCCCAAATAAAAGAATGACCAAAGCTACCCCAACTAGCTACTTTTTCATAGATAGGTTGCTTTAAATCTAATTGTTTAATAATCTGGCTAGGAGTAAGATTTTCTTTTTCTAGTTCTTGTATCGTAACCACCCCCTTCTTCTCTATAAACGCTTGAGCCGAAGCTGGACAGCTAAGACCAAAGACATATGCTAATTCCACTCTCACGGAATCAGCTTTTTCTTGTATTAATATATCTTTAGCTATCTTTCTAGAGATATAAGCACCAGAACGATCCACTTTGCTAGGATCTTTTCCACTAAAACAACCTCCTCCTACTGGTACTCTAGGACCATAAGCATCTACTACTATCTTTCGGCCAGTTAAGCCAGTATCAGCGTCAAAACTACCAACACTCCAGTCACCAGCTGAATTGAGATAAAGATTTGTTTCTTTATCAATCTTACCCCATTCTTTAACTAATCTTTCTAACTGTAATTGAGAAACATTATTAAAAGAAGCAACTACACTTTCTATCTTTTCCCCCTTCATAGTAATTTGTGTTTTTCCATCTTCGGGATAACGATTATAGATAAACTGGCAAAGATGACGAGCAAGATAAAATTCTTGAGGGAGATAAGCTTCATTTTCATTACATGCATAACCAATCATAATGCCTTGGTCACCAGCTCCCCCTTGATTAACTCCTTGAGCTATCTCTAAACTCTGTTGGCTAACATTAATATCTATCCTATAACCATCACCAACTATTCTTTCTACAATACTCTTAATATCCACTTTAGCCTTAGAGGTTAATTCTCCAACTACTACAATTAAACCATGTCCACCCATAACCTCTACTGCTACTCGACTATTAG
>CAYYPY010000042.1:0-1623 GCA_964473685.1 uncultured Candidatus Saccharibacteria bacterium | reverse complement strand
TTAGAGCTCTAGCTCGTCGTCTACAAGCAGAACGTGGACTAGGATTAATTGTTGTAGACTATTTGCAGTTAATGGATTCACGTAACCAACAAGCTTCTTCTGTACAACAAATGACTGAGATCTCTCGTTCCTTGAAAGGATTAGCCAAAGAATTAAATATTCCTGTTCTAGCATTGTCTCAGCTATCTCGAGCTGTAGAACAACGTGTTCCTCAAATCCCCCGCTTATCTGACTTAAGAGAGAGTGGATCTATTGAACAAGATGCTGATGTTGTTATGTTTATCTACCGAGAAGATCGTTATCGATCAGACACTCCACGTAAAGGCATTGCTGACATTATTATAGCTAAACATCGTAATGGTCCAGTTGGTAAAGTGGAACTATTCTTTGATGAAGCTACTGTATCTTTTCGCAGTATTGAAAAACATCGTACCCAAGACTAATGCCTTCTAAATATATTCAACAATTAGCTAATCTTTTTGGTTCTTTTCCTACGGTTGGCCGAAGAACAGCTCAGCGTTTTGTTTACCATCTTATCCATCTACCCAAAAAAGACACCAAAGAACTTCTCAAAGCTATCATTGAATTAAAAGAAAAAATTAAAATATGTTCTTTCTGCTTTAGTCCTTTTGATAATGATGGTGAGCTTTGTGATATTTGCAACAATCCTTCACGTGATCAAAAAACGCTTTGCGTAGTAGAAAAAGAAAGCGATCAAGAAGCTATTGAAAAAACTGGTATCTACAAAGGACGCTATTTTATCCTCGGTGGAACTCTTTCCCCTGTTCGCAAGGATAGTATTAAGAAGATAAGAATTAAGGAGCTAAAAGAAAGACTAGACGGAATAGAAGAAGTAATCATTGCCACTAATTTCACTGTTAATGGAGAAGCTACTGCTCTTTTTCTAGAAAGAAACTTAGATATTAAAACAACTCGCCTCGGACGAGGACTTCCCGTTGGAGGCGAGTTGGAATATGCTGACGAAGAAACTCTCTCCGCCGCTCTAGAATCTAGGCGATCTTTGTGATTTTAACACGAGTAATTGGTTGACGATGTCCTTTGCTGAAACTCCAGCGTTTTTTAGGACCATAACGAAAAGCTGTTATCTTCTTTCCTTTAGTCTGCTCAACAATTTCAGCATAGACTTTAGCTGTAGGTTTTAAATTAATATTTTCTCCTTCAGCTTCAAGAAGAACCTCATCAAAAACAATTTCTCCATCCCCTTCTAGTTTCTCAATTTCGAGTTCTAGTCCGGGATAAGCAACGTATTGTTTACCACCTGTTTTAATTACTGCTATCTTCATATTTTTGTTTAATTAAATTTTTGACCTTATCTGAACAACGTTCTAATCTCTTTTGTGAATCCTGATAACTTAGATCAGCATTACGCAAATGAGAACCAACCTTTCTCCAACTATCACTTAATTTCTCCCACTCCCCTGGTAAAGCTTCCAAGCAACGAAGAATATCTTTTGTTTTCTCCTGAATCTCGGTATTACGCCTCCATGTTATTATAGTACTTAAAGTGAGATAAGCGGTGCTAGGTGAAACTATAACTACCTTTTTACGACGAGCATAACTAGGTAAATCAGTAGAGTTAATTATTTCATAGAAAACTGTTTC
>CAYYPY010000041.1:0-1849 GCA_964473685.1 uncultured Candidatus Saccharibacteria bacterium | reverse complement strand
TTGTATAGAACCAGGAGGAACAAAAAGCTTCCAGATTTATGATAAGTATCTTTCAGTAACACCAGGTACTCATCATCTACTTATTCCTGTTTGTTTTGGTTGCCAAGAAGAAGGTCCTTTCTTTGCTGACAAGTATTTTCAAACAGATCTTTTTGTGATAGAATAGGGTTATGAAGATAATACAAGAAAAAGATAAATGTATTGGATGCGGTTCATGTGTAGCTCTTTGTCCAGATCGTTGGGAGATGGGCGAGGATAATTTAGCTTCTCTAAAGGGAGGAAGTAAAAATGATCAAGGGCAATATGAATTAGAGACAGAAACAGTTGGTTGTTGTAAAGAAGCTGCTGATGCTTGCCCAGTTCAGTGCATTATTATCCAAGAATAATATGACTAAATTAATTTGTAAATTACGTTCTCATAAAACGAGTGAGGGTATGATTCCTGCTGTTCTTTATGGTGTTAATGTTGAGAATACATCTATTGAAGTAGACCCTAAGAGTTTAGAAAAAACTTTAGAAGAAGCTGGTGAAAGTACACTAGTTGATTTAGAGTTAGATAAAAAGAAGTACAAGGTGTTGGTTCATGATCTTCAAAGAGATCCTTTAAGAAATAAAATTACTCATGTTGATTTTTACCAACCTGATTTGAAAGAGACAGTAGAAGTAGAAGTTCCTTTAATCTTTGTTGGTGAAGCTCCTGCTATTAAATTAGGTGGTACTTTAATTAAAAATTTATCAGAGATAGAAGTAAAAGCTCTTCCTAGTGATCTTCCTCATAATATAGAGGTTGATATTTCTGGTTTAACTGAATTAGATAGTGAAATCACAATAAAAGATTTAATTTTACCTAAAGGTGTTAAGGTTATGCGTGAAGATGATGAAGTAGTTGCTATTATCTCACCAATTCAAGAAGAAAAAGAAGAGACTGTTAATGAAGAAGAGGCGGTACAAGAAGTAGCTGTAGATAAAGAAAAGAAAGAAGAAGAAACAGAAGAATGAAAAAAATCCTTCCTATTGTTTTAATTATTTGTTTTCTATTCTCGTCGGTAGCAATGGCTAACCGAGAAGATGAAAAGAAAAGTTTAGAACAAGAATTAGCTGAACTAGAAGCTAAGATTAGGGAGTATGAGATAGATGTTACTCGCACAGAAGCTGAAAGGGAGAGTTTGCAGTACCAAGTCAATACTATTCGTAATAGAATCAATCAATTAAATCTGCAAATCAAGCAGAGTAATTACACTATTCAACAGTTGGCTGGTCAAGTTAAAGAAACAGAGAGTTCAATTCAAATGACTTCTCTAGAAATACAGCAACTGCAGAGTCGTTTAGGAGAGATAGTTCGTGAGGCTTATCGTCAACAACAAAAATCTTTGTTGGAAATTCTTTTAACAGAAAACACATTGTCTGGTTTTTTCTATAACTTAACAGCTATGGAAAGACTTTCTCAAGAAAGCCAGAATCTTTTAGCTGAAGTAAAGGGATTAAAAGTTAACTTAGAAGAAAAGATAGTTGTTTTAGATGGTGAAAAATCCGATGTAGAAAAAGCTGTTCGTATTCAACAGATGCAAGCTGAAGAAAGTAAAAGAGCTCAGGAAGCTCAAGAAGCATTACTTCGGGAAACTCAAGGCAAAGAAGAAGAATACAAAAAAATGCTTGAAGATGCTCAAAGAGAAGCCGAGAAAATTAGAGCTATGCTTTTTGATTTAGCTGGGGTTCCCGAAGATGATACTCCTACTTTTGGAAAAGCTTTGGAGTTGGCTCGTTGGGTACAGGGTATTACTAATGTCCGTCCAGCTTTCTTGTTAGCTATTTTACAACAAGAATCAGCTATGGGTAGCAATGTTGGCCA
>CAYYPY010000040.1:0-3760 GCA_964473685.1 uncultured Candidatus Saccharibacteria bacterium | reverse complement strand
AGAACAAACAATAAAAAAACAAATCTATGAAACCATTTTACGCAACAACAGAAGATTTTATAGAATCTGAAAAAACAACCATCAGCGAAGATGTTTCGGCTTCGGCTACCCCAGTTTCAGTTGATAGTAATCAAGGGTTTTCTATTGACGACTGGGTTATTATTGGCACAAAGGGAAACGATAAAGCCGAGATTAAGCAAATCACAGGAACGCCTTCCAGTATATTAGAGGTTGAGGCTTTGACCTTTGATCATAAAGAAGGAGAGCCAATAGTTAAGATTGCTTTTAATCAGAGAAGGCTTTATGGTTCTGACAAAGAAGATGGAGATTATAGTCTAATTGAAACTAAAACCATTGAAGTAGATAATCCTCAGGGAACTTATTTTTCTTACTCTGGGACAGATTATGATTGGTTCAAGGCAACTTATTACAATTCAGAAACTGAAGCAGAAACTGATATAGATGATGCTGTAGCAATACAAGCCGGAGAAACACAACGGTATTGTAGTGTTTATGATGTCAGGGAAGAGGCAGGGTTTTTGAATAACCCCTATGTTTCAGATGGCAGAATAAATCTTTTAATTTTACAAGCAGAGTCAGAGGTAAAGGGTTCAATTGCTGGGAGATACTCGTTGCCGCTTTCAGAGATTCCTGATATAATTAAAACAGCCACCATTTTATTAGCTGCTGGGAGATTGCTTTATAGAGAATACGGATATGATACCGAAGGACTTGCTAAAGACGGACTGGAAAAGATGAAAGAAGCTCGTAGTATTTTAAAGGGTATAAGTAAAGGTGAAATAGTCTTGCTTGATTCTGATGACAGCAAACTTACCCAATCATCAACAGATGAAGCTGAAGGATGGCCGAATGATACAACCGCTAATGCTAATGACGATGATGCCGGTGGAGATGTTAATTTCAGAATTAGTAAGGAGTTTTAAGGCGTAGGCAGGAGTAGTCCTTCCTCTATTCCTGTCTACACTTTAGAGATATGTTAGAATTAAATTTCAAATTAGAAGGGGAAGAAGAAATGGTAAGAAGGTTTAGAAATATATCTGCCGACCTTAAAGATTTTAGACCTGAGTTTCAAAAGAGTGCGAACTTTTTAAAAGATTTCTTTGGTGGAGAAGTGTTTGAAACAAGGGGTGCTGTTATAGGAGAGAAATGGAAGCCGACAAAGAATCTGTGGCCGATACTTGAAAGATCAGGAAGAATGAGAAGAAGCTTTAAGACAAAAGCAGATTCAAAGAGCGCCCAAGTATGGAATGCTGTTGATTACTTTGCTTATCATCAATCAAACAAGCCAAGAAGGAAGCTACCCCGTAGGGTTATGATGAAATTAGATGAAGCAAGAAAACAAAAAATAACAAAGATTTTTCAAGGATCAATTGTAAAAGTATTAAGAAAAAGATAATATGATTTATAAAGATCCAATTATTGAGCGATATCTTGATTTAATTAAAACCAACACAAGTGGAAAGATTAAAGGGTTTTTCAATGGAATGATAGGTTCAATTCCTGCCTCAATGCTTCCTGCTGTTATCCTTTCAATTGAGAATACCGAAGTAGAGGAGTTATCTAATTCAGAAGATGAGCATAGGATACACATGGTTTTAAATTATATAGCAGATATTAGACCGACATTAGAAGACACAACTTTAATAACAAAAATGAGTGATGTTTTAGAAACATTGATAGGGAGAGAGGTCGACTACTCCCTAAAAGAAAATAGTATACTATACATCTTAAGAAATAACCTTAATATAGATGATAGTAATAATTTAAGGACAGATGTGCGAAGTTTCTCAATAGTTACACCAGAGGAAATATCTGCTGGGAGATTCCCGGGTAGTTATTCAGTAGAGGGAACTATTAGATTTTTAGCACACTTCTATCAAGAAAGATGAGTAAAAAAAAGAAAAAAGAGGTTTTTGTTCCTGAGGAGAATATTGAAGAGCCTCCTAAGGAAGAAATAAAAAAAGGTCGTAAGGAAGAAGATTACTTTTTTCCGGGAAAAATGAAAACGGTAAAAGCAGTGTCTCTAAAAGAAGCAAATAATAAAATAAAATAAAATGAGTAAAGAGATTAATGCTTATTTTGCTGGATTGTTAGTAGGATTAAAATTTAGAGAAATAATGAATTATGAGGGTCGTTGTGGTCGTAAAAAAGCATTAACTCAAGAAATGGTCGACGATAGATTAAAATTAAAACAAGAATTAATGAATCTTAATCAACACACAGGTTTTGGGTTGAAAAGAAAATTAATTCTTGCGCAAAAATGAAATATACAGGTAGAGATATAAGTGTTGGGATCGGTAAAGAAACGAGCAGGGGAACACCTGTTTCAGCAACTTTCTGGATTCCAAGAAGTTCTCTTGATTTTGAGGAACAGGTTACTACTATTACAGACGATCAAGTCTATGGAGTAATAGAGGATTCAGTTGATGTTAAAAAAGTAAGCGGATGGGCTGAAGGCTCTTTATCAGGAATGGTAAGGGATAAAGCAATCGGTCTGTTTTTGTATAATGCCTTTGGTGCAGTTTCTTCTACACCGGAAGGAGAATACTACAAGCATACTTTCACGATAGACCAAGACCATCAACATCAGTCTTTTACTATTGCTACAGATGGCGGAGTAGAGGATACAGCATATCCTTTAGGAATGATTAAGAGTCTAGAAATCAATGCTACTATTAACGAAGCAGTATTATTTACTGCCGATTTAATCTCCAAAGCAGGGACAGGCACTCCAGCTACCGCTGCTTATGTAGCAGAAAATAGTTTTACTTGTGAAGACGCAAAGGTTTATTTCGCTGATACTCAGGCTGATTTAGATGCTGCAGATGAAACAAAAATAAAGTCTACTAAGATTACAATAGAAAAAGAAGTAGAAAAAGACGATGTTTTAGGTGCAACTACTCCTGATGATTTGTTAAATAAAACAGTCAGGGTTTCTGTTGAGATAGAAAAGAATTACGAGAACGATACTTACAAGGATATGTTTAAGGATGCTACGGGAAAGGCGATGAGATTGGCTATTAGTTCAGGAACTCCAGCGAGTTTAGCTATTGATCTTAATCAGATTAAGATTACTGAATGGAGTAGAGACGGGAGTTCAGATGAAATAACGAAAGAAACCTTTACCGCAAAAGCAAACTTTAAGATAGCCGATTCTAAGATGATTGGAGCAGAGTTAATTAATAACCAAGAAGACTACTAATATGGAAGAAACCATTAAAACAACAACGCCAGTTGACAAACACGAGGTTGTATTTAAGAAGTGGATCACCGGTAGAGATAGGCGAGGAATAGATTCTATCTATTATGGAGAGATAGAAGTTGGGCTTAATCAGAACAATCCTGAAGTTAAAGGATTAAAAGGTTCTACTTTTAATAAGGCACAAGATAAGACTATTGAAACATTAGTTGTTTCAGTTGACGGTAAGAAGGAAAATGTAGTTGATGCTGTGCTTGATATGAGGGCAGAAGATTTTGATTTTGTCATCAACAAGATGAACGAGATAACGAGTAAAAAAAAAGAGAGTTAATAGATAAGGCGATACACTACTATAAATCCAAACAGCTTACTAATGAAATGCTGATCGTTACAGTCTGCCAAGAAATGGGTTGGACTTACCGAGAATATCTAAGTCAGCCGGAATGGTTTGTTGGATTATTATTTGAGAAACTAAAAATAGATAACAAAAATGCCATTCGGAACAAGTGATTCACAATTAAAAATAGTCATTGATGCAGA
>CAYYPY010000039.1:0-2321 GCA_964473685.1 uncultured Candidatus Saccharibacteria bacterium | reverse complement strand
GTTTTACCTTTTGCAGAGCAAAAGGTCTGACTGCTCTTTCTGCTCTGTCTGAAAAACAAAAACATTAAGAAAACAAGAGAAGATTTTATGTCTTCTCTTGTTTCTATCTTGGGGCGACCGACGGGATTCGAACCCGCAGTCTCTCGGGCCACAGCCAAGCGCTTTAACCGTTAAGCTACGGTCGCCATTTATGCCCTGTGCCCTCGGCAGGACTCGAACCTGCACTCTTCTCCTTAGAAGGGAGTCGCTTTTCCGGTTAAGCTACGAGGGCTTGTTTTTGTTTATATCCTAAAAAGCAGTTAAAATCAAGATTGAAAAAAGTTTCAAGGTCTGTTATAGTTATTATCATGAATAATCTTTTTAAAAATGTAGCTGTTATCTTTTTAATTTTTGTTATCTTAATAGCTGTTTTCGGTATGATAGAAGAAGCTCGCCAGAAACCAGAACAACTTTCTTTTACTAGTTTAGCAGAAATGATTAATAATGATGAAGTGTCTTCTATTGAAGTAATTGGATCCAACTTAAATGTTGTTTCTGTTTCAGAAGAAGAATTTTCTTCTTTCAAAGAATCAGAAGAATCTCTTTCTTCTTCTTTACTTAACTATGGTGTTGAACCAGAGAAAATGTCGGCAGTAGAAATTAATGTTAAAAAGGAAGGTGATGGTTTTTGGGTTTGGATATTGCTTGTTGGAGTTTTACCATTAATATTATTTGGTTTCTTTTTCTGGTTTATCTTTCGTCAAGCTAAAGGAGGTGGGGGTGCTGGAATGCAAGCAATGGACTTTACTCGTTCTCGTGCTCGAATGAAAGGAGTTGAAGGTAAGAACAAAGAGAAGACTAATTTTAATGATGTGGCTGGATTAAAGGAAGCTAAAGATGAATTAAAAGAAATAATAGAGTTTTTGAAAAATCCTCGTAAGTTTCTTTCTATGGGAGCTAAAATTCCTCGAGGAGTTTTACTACTTGGTCCAGCTGGTGTTGGTAAAACATTATTAGCTAGAGCAGTAGCTGGAGAAGCTGGCGTTCCTTTCTTCCACACTTCTGGCTCTTCTTTTGTGGAACTTTTTGTAGGAACTGGAGCTGCTCGTATTCGTGATTTATTTAGTGTAGCTAAACGTCATGCACCTTGTATTATCTTTATTGATGAATTAGATGCTGTTGGCCGTATGAGAGGAACTGGTATTGGTGGTGGTAATGATGAAAGAGAACAAACCCTTAATCAACTCTTAGTAGAAATGGATGGCTTTGATCGTGATACTAATGTTATTGTTATTGCTGCTACTAACCGAGCTGATGTTTTAGATTCAGCCTTGCTTCGCCCAGGTCGTTTTGACCGTCGTGTTGTTTTAGATTCACCTGATGTGGCTGATAGAAAAGAAGTTCTTGGTATTCATTGTTTGAATAAACCACTGAACGATGATGTTGATCTCAAAGAAGTTGCCGAAAGAACCTCTGGTTTTTCTGGAGCTGATTTAGCTAACTTAGCTAATGAAGCAGCTATTTTAGCAGCTAGGTTTAATCAAAAGAAAATCAGTCAAAAGCATTTTCTTGATTCTATTGAGAAAGTTATGCTTGGCCCAGAAAGAAGAAGTCATTTGTTGTCTAAAAAAGAAAAAGAGATTACCGCTTATCACGAGATTGGTCACGCTTTAGTTTCTTCTCTTTTACCAGGTACAGATCCAGTTAGAAAGATTTCAATTGTTTCTCGTGGATCAGCTGCTGGCTATACTTTAAAGAGCCCTAAAGAGAATAAAAGATTTCGTACTAAAACGGATTTAGAATCAGAGTTAGCTGTTTTATTGGCTGGTTATTGTACAGAGAAATTTAAATTCAATGAGATTAGTTCAGGTTCTAGTAACGATTTAGAAAGAGCTTGGGATATGGCTCGTCGTTTAGTGGAGGAATTTGGAATGTCTTCTCTTGGTCCTATCTCGTCTAGTCGTAGCAATGAGTTGGTTTTCTTGGGTAGAGATCTAGGAGAAAGATCTAGTTGTTCCGAAGAGATGTCAGCTTTGATTGATAAAGAGATAGTTAAGATTGTTAAACAAGCTGAAAAAACAGCTACTGATATTATTAAGAAGAATAAGTCTTTACTAGAAAAGATAACTAAGGTATTAATTGAGAAGGAAACAATAGAGAAAGAAGAGTATGAACAGTTGCTAGAAAAAAAGCGCGCGTAGCTCAGGGGTAGAGCGCCCGTCTTATAAGCGGGTGGTCGCTGGTTCGAATCCAGCCGTGCGCACCTTGTTAAAACAAGAGATATTTGCTAAATTATTTTTAGGGGGCGATTAGCTCAGTTGGTTAGAGCGCTTGCACGACAC
>CAYYPY010000038.1:0-5512 GCA_964473685.1 uncultured Candidatus Saccharibacteria bacterium | reverse complement strand
AATATTGGTTTTGCTATTCCAGTTAATAGGGCTAAGAAGATAATTAAAGATATTGAAACTTTAGGCCGAGTATCATATCCTTTTCTAGGTGTTCGTTATAATCCAGCTGAAGATAACCAAGGAGTTGTTTTGGTAGCTGGAGAAGAAGGGGAACCAGCTATTCATCCAGGATCATCAGCTGACAAAGCTGGTTTACAAGAAGGTGATGTTATTTTAGAGATTAATGGAGAGAAGATAGATGATGAAAATACTCTGGGTCGTTTGATAATGAAATATCAAGTTGGAGATGAAATAGAAGTTAAATATCGAAGACAAGAAGAAGAAAAGGTTGTTGTTATTAAATTAGGAGAGATGGAAAGATAATCCATCTAGCTACGAAATATGTTTTATTCAATTATTGTTGGTGGAGCTGCAGGTGAAGGATCTAAAAAAACAGGGGCTGTAGTAGCTTCTATTCTTCATAGTTATGGTTATTATGTTTTTATTCATGAAGATTATGAATCTTTGATTAAAGGAGGACATAATTTTTCTTTAGTTAGATTTGGTGATGAACCAGTAGAAGCTATCTCTGAGAAAATAGATTTTCTTTTAGCTCTCAATCAAGATACTGTTAATCGTCACCAAGCTCAAGAGATTATCTTTAATTCTGAACAAGTTAAAGATGTTAAAGGTATTGGCTTACCTATTGAACAGATAACTCAAGAAATGGGTGGTATTCCTATTATGAAAAATGTAGCGTTGATTGGTGCTTTAGCTAAAAGATTGGGTATACCTTGGTCAACAGTCAAGAAAGTCATAGAGAAAGAAATGCCTAAAAAGACAGAGATAAATGTTTTGATTACTAAAAAGGGATATGATTCAGTGGAAAATAAATATAGTTTGAAAAAATTAAATAAAAAGAAAACTGAATTAGTTACTGGTAATGAAGCTATTGCTCGGGGAGCGGTAGCTGCTGGTCTTGATGCCTATGTTGCTTATCCTATGACCCCAGCAACTAGTATTCTTCATTATCTAGCCAAGGTTAAAAAGACTATTGTTTTTCAGCCAGAGAATGAAATTGCAGTTATTAATTCAGCTTTAGGTATGGCTTATACCGGTAAAAAAACAATGGTTGGAACTTCTGGAGGAGGTTTTGCTTTAATGACAGAAGGTATCAGTTTGTCAGCTCAAGCAGAAATTCCAATGGTTATTGTTGATAGTCAGAGAATGGGACCGGCTACGGGAGTTCCTACTTATGGCGGACAAGCTGATTTGTTTTTTGCTTTAGGCTCTGGTCATGGAGATTTTCAACGTTTAGTAATTACGCCTAGTAATGCTGAAGATGCTTTCTCATTGACAGCTTGGGCTTTAGAGATGTCTTGGAAATATCAATTGCCAGCTATTATTTTAACTGATAAAGATTTAGCGGAATCTACCTATGAAGCTAGTTTTCCGAAGATAAAAGCATTTAAAGTTAAAACATCCAAGAAAAAGAATTATCTTCGCTATGAAGATACAGATGATGGTATCTCTCCATTGGCTTTTCCTGGTGATCAAGTTGTTAAAGCTACAAGCTATGAACATGATGAGAAGGGTATTGCTGTAGAAGATGCTGAAAGTATCTTTAAAATGCAAGAAAAAAGATATCGTAAAGAAAAAGCTTTAGAGAAAGAATTAGAGAAGATAAAAACTATTAATGTCTATGGTCAGAGCAAAAAAGCAGTAATTGCTTGGGGCTCTACAGTTGGAGCAGTTAAAGAAGCAGCTAAAGCACTGAATTTAACAGTAATTCAACCAACAGTTTTACAACCTTTTCCTAACAAAGAAATGAGTCAGATTTTAAACAAGATGGATAAGGTGGTTTCAGTGGAACAGAATATTAGTGGTCAGCTTGGATCTATGTTGGGGATACCATCTCTTTGTAAATACAATGGACGTCCATTCACAGTCGAAGAATTAATTAAAGAACTTAAAAAAATATGAATAAAATTACTTGGTGTCCCGGCTGTGGTAATTTTGGTCTTTTCCGAGGATTTCAACAGGCGGTCAAAAACAAAAAGAAAGTAGTGGCTGTGGCTGGTATAGGTTGTCATGCCAAGATAGTTGATTATTTAGAAAATATGTCTTCTTTCTATGGATTACATGGCCGAGCCATTCCTGTGGCTACTGGTATTAAATTAGCTAATCCTAAATTAGATGTTGTTTGTTTCACTGGTGATGGCGATTGTTACAACGAGGGGATAGCTCACTTAATCCATGCTGCTAAAAGAAATAGTAATATTACAGTTATTGTTCATAATAATAGAACCTTTGCTTTGACTATAAAACAGTTTACTGCTCTAAGTCCTAAAGGATTTCCTGGGACATCTACACCTGATGGTAGCCCAGAAATACCTCTTAATGGTATTAATTTAGCTGCTACTGCTGGAGCTACTTTTATTGCTCGAGGTTATTCTAATCAACCCAATGAATTGGCAGAGATTATTAAAAAAGCTATTGAGCATAAGGGTTTTTCTTTAGTGGAGGTTTTGCAACCATGTATAGCTTGGTATAATACCACTGAAGAATACAATAAAAGAACTTATTACACTCAAGGAGAGAAGGCTTTAACTGAATGGGATTACAACAATGGTGGTAAAATTCCTTTAGGCATCTTTCGTGAAATTCAGAAACCAACTTTTGAAGAAGAAATTATCCAATGAAAAAAATTGTTTGCTTAGGAGGAGGTAATGCTATGCCTAAGGCGGTTTTGTCGGGTCTTAAAAAAAGAAGAGTGGCCTTGACAGCTATCTGTGCTATGCTGGATACAGGTGGATCTTCTGGTCGTCTCAGAAAGGATTATCAGATTGTTGCGCCAGGAGATATTCGTCGAGCTTTTATTGCTTTAGCCAATACATCACCAGTTATTGAGGATCTTTTTAATTATCGTTTTGAGACTGGTCAATTAAGAGGACATAACTTTGCTAATCTCTTTATCACTGCTTTAGAATTAAGTACAGGTGATTATAAGAAAACAGTTAAAGAGCTTAATAAGATGCTGAAGCTAACGCACACTGTATTGCCAATAACTCTTAATAATTCTGAGATATATGCTGTTTTAGAGAATAATAAAAAGATTAAAGGAGAAACTAATATTGATTGTCCTAAGCATGATCCTTCTTTAAAAATCAAAAAAGTTTTTTTAAAGCCATTACCAACTATTTATCATCAATCTAAAAAAGCTCTTCGTTCTGCTGATTTAGTGATAATTGGACCAGGCGATCTTTATTCATCTTTAGCTCAGATTTTATTGGTTGATGGTGTTAAACAAGTTTTGCGAAAGAAAAAAATTCTCTATATCTGTAATTCTATGACTAAAAGAGGAGAGACTAATAATTATATGGTGGAAGATTTTGTAGCTGAGGTGGAAAAATGGCTGGAACGTTCTCTGGATTATGTGCTATACAATAATCAACCAGTTTGCAAACCAAAAGGTTGTGCAGAAAAAGTTGTTTATAGAAGAAATCAAGAAAAGTCCAAGAAATATATAGGAGCTGACCTTTTAAAGGGGATTAATCATGACCCGCAAAAGGTGGCTACCGCTATTATGAAAATATGCAGGCAGTTATCTTAGCGGGAGGAAAAGGTATTAGAATGAGACCTTTAACCTCTACTCGTTGCAAACCATTAGTTAAAATATTTGGTCGTACTATTATGGATTACAATCTAGAAGCTCTAGATGGTTTAGTGGATGAGATTATTATTATTGTCGGGTATCGTCGAGATCAAATTATTCAACATATTGGTAATCGTCCTAATATTCGTTTTGTTGTTCAAGAAGATCTTTGTGGGACGGGAAGAGCTGTTTTTTTAAGTAAGCCGTTTTTAAAAGATAATTTTATTGTCATGAACGGTGATGATATATATTCTCGTCAAGATGTAAAAGATTGTATCAATAAATGTCCTTCTCTTCTTTTATCAGCAGTAGACAATCCATCACTTTTTGGAGTTGTAGAATGTCAAGGAGAAAAAATTGTTGGTATGGAAGAAAAACCTGATAATCCTAAAAGTAATTTAGTTAATACAGGATTAGCTTGTTTACCAGTTGGATCTTTAGAGCCAGCACTTCATATGTCTTCTAGAGGTGAATATGAATTAGTGGAATATATTAATATGTTTTTAAAAGATAACTCAATGAGTTGGTCACAAGCACAAAAATGGTTTCCAGTATCTTATCCTTGGCAAATGCTAGATGCCTTAGAAAGGATTGAGATAAAAGATCAAAGATTAGGTAAAATAGAAGATGGATGTTCTTTGCAGGGTAATATTTATTTAGCTTCTAGCGCTACCATTAAGAGTGGCACGAAGATAGAAGGACCAGCTTGGATAGGAGAAGGAGCGGTGGTGGGTCCTAATGCTTATCTCCGTGGACCAGTTAGTATTGGTCAAGATGTTAAAATCGGTTCAGGGGTGGAGATAAAAAACTCTATTATTGGTGATCATACTTCTATTGCTCACTTAACTTATGTTGGCGATTCAGTTATTGGAGAGAAATGTAATTTAGGAGCTGGAGTAATTGTTAGTAATTTCAGATTAGATCAACGTTCCGTGAGAGTTAAAATTAAAGAAAAAGTTATTGATACAGGTCGTAGAAAATTAGGAGCTATTATTGGTGATCAAGCACAGATAGGAGTTAATTCCTCTTTGATGCCAGGTACTAATATTGAGGCGGGATCAATTATTCCACCTCATTCAGTTATTAAAGGAAATTATGGATATTAATTATTTAATTAAAAAAGAAGAAAAGAGGAAAAAGGAATCTTTGGAGTTAATTCCTTCTGAAAATAATGTTTCCCCTAATGTTAGAAAATGTTTAGGTTCTATTCTAACCACTAAGTATGCTGAAGGATATCCTGGAAAGCGTTATTATGGCGGTAATCAGTTTATTGATGAAATAGAGAGAGAAGCTCAAGAGAGAATCAAGAAACTTTTTAAGGTGCATTCAGTTAATGTTCAACCTTATTCTGGTTCACCAGCTAATCAAGCTGTTTATTTAGGTCTTCTTAACCCAGGTGATAAAGTAATGGGCCTTAGTTTGACTTCTGGTGGGCACTTAACCCATGGTTGGAAAGTTAACTTTTCTGGTCGTCTTTATAATACAGTTTTTTATAATCTTAATAGAAAAGGAGAGATTGATTATGCTGAAGTAAAAAGAATAGCTAAAAAAGAAAAACCACGTTTACTATGGATGGGAGCTACTGCTTACCCATTAATTATTGATTGGGCAAAATTAGATGGTCTGGCTGAATACACAGCTGCTGATATTTCTCATATTGCTGGATTAGTAGTAGCTGGTATTCATCCTTCACCAGTTGATCATGCTGATATTATTACTTCAACAACTCATAAAACTTTTCGTGGTCCTAGAGGTGGTTTAATTATGTGTACTGAAAGAGGAAAAGATTTAGAAAAGAAGATTAATAAGGCGGTTTTTCCTGGTCTACAAGGAGGCCCACACATCAATCAAATAGCAGCCTTAGCTGAAGCAGCTCAA
>CAYYPY010000037.1:0-4982 GCA_964473685.1 uncultured Candidatus Saccharibacteria bacterium | reverse complement strand
TATTCTCTTATCACTCAACAACCATTAGGTGGTAAAGCTCAGTTTGGTGGACAGCGTTTTGGAGAGATGGAGGTTTGGGCCTTAGAAGGTTATGGAGCTGCTCATACTCTTCAAGAAATGTTAACTATTAAATCAGACGACGTTCAGGGTCGAGCTAGTGCTTATGAATCTATTCTTAAACAAGAAGAGATTAAAAGCCCTAACGTTCCTGCTTCTTTCAGCTTGCTGGTCAACGAGCTAAAGTCGCTAGGATTAAATATTGAAGTAAAAGAAAATCCTAAGGATTAAAAATATATGCGCGTAGCTGATCTTCAATCAATAAGAATAAAAATTGCCTCTCCCGAAGATATTGTTTCTTGGTCATATGGAGAAGTAACAAAACCAGAGACAATAAACTATCGTAATCAAAAACCAGAAAAAGATGGTTTATTCTGTGAAAGGATATTTGGTCCTGAAAAGGACTATGAGTGTTACTGCGGTAAGTATCGTAAAATACGTTATAAAGGTATTGTTTGCGATCGTTGTGGAGTAGAAGTGACCAAAGCTATTGTTCGTCGTGAACGCATGGGTCATATTAAATTATATGCTCCTGTTTCTCATATTTGGTTTTTAAGAGGTGTTCCTTCGCGTATAGGAATGGTTCTTGACATTCCAATGCAACGTTTAGAGAAGGTTATTTATTTTGCCGCTTATATTGTTACTTCAGTGGATGCTGAAGGCAAGAAAAGAATAGTTGAAGAACTCAACAAAGAGTATAAGCAGAAAAGTAAAAATATAGAAGATAAAGATGTTTTGCAAGAGTTGAAACAGGCTAAAAATAAAGTTAATGAAGAATTAAATAGACTCAAAGAACAAGAGATTTTATCTGAAATTGAATATCACGAATTATCTTTGAAATATGGTGAAATATTTGAAGCGGGAACAGGTGCTGAAGCTTTACGAAAAATATTTGAACAGGTTGATTTAGATAAATTGGTTAATAAGCTAGAAGCTTCTTTAGATGAAAGTGGAGATAAAACTAAAGATTTAAGACGACTTCGTTTTTTACGAGGAATGTCTAAAGCTGGTTTACGTCCTGAGTGGATGTTTCTTACCGTTTTACCTGTTCTTCCTCCTGATTTAAGACCAATTGTTCAATTAGATGGAGGTCGTTATGCTTCTTCGGATTTGAATGATCTTTATCGTCGAGTAATTAACCGTAACAATCGTTTGAAGTATCTTCTGGATATTGATGCTCCAGAGGTAATTGTTCGTAATGAAAAAAGAATGCTTCAAGAAGCGGTAGATGCTCTTATTGATAATGATATGCGTAAAGGTGTTACCACTCAGTCTAGTACTGGTGGACGACGTCTCTTGCGTTCTTTAGCTGATATGTTGAAAGGAAAACAAGGACGTTTCCGTCAAAACTTACTTGGAAAGAGAGTAGATTATTCAGGAAGATCAGTAATTATTGTTGGTCCTCGTCTTCAACTTGATCAGTGTGGATTACCGAAAAAAATGGCTCTAGAACTGTTTAAGCCATTTGTAATTAGTGAGATATTAAAGAGAGAGTTGTCTTACAATGTTCGAGGTGCTTCTCGTTTGATTGAAGAGGAAACTGATGAAGTCTGGGAGATTCTAGAAGAAGTAGTAAAAGGTAAAGTTGTTCTACTTAACCGTGCTCCTACTCTTCATCGTCTTGGTATTCAAGGTTTTCATATAGTTTTAATTGAAGGAGAATCTATTCAGCTTCATCCTTTAGTTTGTACAGCTTTCAATGCTGACTTTGATGGTGATCAGATGGCTGTTCATCTACCACTTTCTGATAAAGCACAAAAAGAAGCTCGTGAGATAATGTTGTCATCTAAGAACTTATTGAGACCATCAACTGGTTTTCCAGTTGTTTCTCCGACTAAAGATATTGTTTTGGGTTGTTACTGGTTGACTGGGCAAGATGGAGAAACAGACAAGGTTTTCAGTTCTTTTCAAGAAGCTATTTTGGCTCACGAATTCAATCAAGTTCCATTACGAGCTTTAATTAAAGTTAGAGATTTAGAAACTACAGTTGGTCGTATTCTGTTTAATCGTTGTTTTCCTGAGGATCATGATTTTATCAATGAACAAGTTAACTCCAAGAAGATGGGTAAATTAGTGAGAACTTTTATTGATCAACACAACAACGAAGAATCATGCCTACTTCTAGATAATATTAAAAACCTTGGATTTGATTATGCTACTATCTCTGGTGTTTCTTGGGGTATGGATGACCTTATTATTCCAGAAGAAAAGAAACAAATTATTGCTGAAGCAGAAGCTGAGATTGAAAAAATTTATAGTTATTATCGACGTGGTTTATTCTCTCGTGAAGAGAAATCCAATAAATCAATTGAAGTTTGGGTAGGAGCTAAATCCAAGATTGAAAAGATAGTTCCAAAGACACTTGATCCTAAGGGTTCCATATTCTCTATTATTGATTCTGGATCACGTGGTTCTTGGTCACAACCAGTACAGATGGCCGGAATGAAAGGATTAGTTTCCAGCCCTTCTGGAAAAACTATTGAACTTCCTGTTAAAAGTTGTTTCAAAGAAGGATTTGGAGTTCTAGAGTATTTCATTTCTACTCACGGTTCACGTAAAGGAACAGTAGATACGGCTCTTCGTACAGCTACCGCGGGTTATCTTACTCGTCGATTAGTTGATGCCTCTCATAACGCTATTATTTTAGAAGAAGATTGTGGAGATACTGAAGGTTTAGAAATTTTCCGATCTGAAGCTGATAAATTAGATCAAGATTTTTCTTTTAAAATTGTTGGTAGAGTTGTTCTAGAGGATATCAAGGGTATTATTAAGAAGGGTGATATTATTGATTGGCAAAAAGCTGATCAAATTATTAAAGCTGGTATAGAAAAAGTCAAAGTTCGCTCTCCGTTAACTTGTCGTTCTGGACGAGGTCTTTGTGCTAAATGTTATGGTTGGGATATGGGTATGTCGCGTGATTTGGTTAAGCTTGGTCAGGCAGTTGGAGTAATTGCTGCTCAAGCCATTGGTGAACCAGGAACTCAGTTAACGATGAGAACCTTCCATACTGGTGGAGTAGTCTCTGATAGTGATATTACTTCTGGTCTTCCTCGTGTACAAGAAATTTTTGAAACACGTATTTCTGGTAGTCAAGCCGTTTTAGCTAAAATTGATGGCCAGGTTGAAGAAATTACTCCAGATGGTGTTATCAAGGTTAAAAGCGAAAAGAAAACCACTGAACAAGATGCTAGTGGAACAATATTAGTCAAGGTTGGTGATAAAGTGGAAAGAGGACAAATTCTTTCAGAAGGTAATATTGATTTCAAAGATTATTTCGCTTTACATGGTGAGAATAAAACTAAATCCAGAATTGTTAATGAAATTCAGGGAATATACAACTCACAAGGAGTAGCTATTCATGACAAGCATGTTGAAGTAGTTGTTCGCCAGATGTTTTCTCGTCTGAAAGTTAAAGATCGTGGTGATAGTTTGTTCTTGCCAGGTGAGATCATTACTAATGATGTTCTTTATGAAACTAATGCGGAATTAGAACATTTAGGTAAAAAACCTCTAAAAGCAGTGTCAGTTATGCTAGGTATTTCCAATGTTGCTCTTACTACAGGTTCATTCTTATCATCAGCTTCCTTCCAAGAAACATCTCGTGTTCTGATCAAAGCTGCCGCTGAAGGGCAGGAAGATAAGTTGCGAGGATTGAAAGAAAACGTAATTCTTGGTAAACTAATACCAGCCGGTACAGGCTTAGAAAACGATGGGAAGGAAGAAGAAAAAAATTGATAAAAAACCTCTTTTTTCAGAGAGAATAAAAAAAATCCTTTGGGGATCAGGTTATTTTCTGTTAGGAGCAGTTGTTCTTTTCTCTTTTTTCAATTTAGCTGGTCAAGCTGGTTCTTTCTGTGGTAAATTGTTTGTTAATATATTTGGTATTTTTGCTTATTTCCTACCAGTAGTTTTGGGTTTAACAGGTCTAGTCTTTTTCCGTACTCGTCGTCCTAATTTCATACCAACACTAATTTTAGCTTCCTTTTTAGTTGTTCTAGGGGGAGGCAGTTTAGCTAATGGTTGGCTGGGTCGTTTTTTAGGTCAACCATTATTTAATCTTCTTAACATTATTGCTTATATTATTTTTATAGCTTGTATAGCTGTAGGATTATTCTTTTTTCGTTGGTTGTTACAACAACCACCTAAGAAGAAATCTGAGAATGAAGAAATAATTAAAAAGGTTATTGCTCCTCGTTTCCAAACCAAAGAAATTACACCGCAGGTGATATCAGCTCCTGAACCTAAAAAAGAGGAAACTCCACGCAAAGAAGTTGTTCAAGATAAAGATTATAAGTTGCCACCACTAGAAATTTTACAAACCGATGAGGGTAGTCCATCACCAGGTGATATTGAAATGAATTCAACTGTTATTCAAAAAACATTAGAAAATTTTGATATTTCAGTTGAGATGGCTGAAGTCTATACTGGACCAACAGTAACTCAGTATACGCTTCGTCCAGTTCAAGGAGTGAAATTGTCTCGTATAACTTCTCTAAGTAATGATTTGTCTTTGTCTTTAGCAGCTCATCCTATTCGTATTGAAGCTCCTATTCCTGGTCGTTCTTTGGTTGGTATTGAACTTCCCAATAAAGCTAGAGTTAAAGTTGGTTTAAGATCATTAATTTCTTCATCAGAATTTCGTGATGACTCTTATCGTTTGCCAGTAGTAATTGGTAAAGATGTAGCTGGTTTTGCTCGTTATATTGACTTAGCTAGGATGCCTCACTTATTGGTAGCTGGAGCTACTGGATCAGGTAAAACAGTTTTCTTGAACACTTTAATTCTTAGTTTGCTTTATCGCCATTCACCCAAGACGTTACGTTTAATTATGGTTGATCCAAAAAGAGTGGAATTCACTATTTACAAAAATATTCCTCATCTTCTTTGTCCTGTTATTTATAATTCAGAAAAAACTTGTAATGCTT
>CAYYPY010000036.1:0-1602 GCA_964473685.1 uncultured Candidatus Saccharibacteria bacterium | reverse complement strand
GTAATATTAAGAATAACTAAAGAAGATAGTATCCCTATAATAGCTATAACAACTAAGAGCTCAATTAGAGTAAAAGACTTCTTTGATTTCATGTTATATCATCTTACCAATAATTAAAGATAATGACAAGACTATTTTGTAATAATATTAAGAACTCTACCAGGAACAAAGATATTCTTTTTAGTTTCTGTCACCCACTTCTTAATCTTCTCGCTCTTCATGGCTTCTTGAAAGGCTATTTCAGACGTGATATCAGAAGGAACCGTAATCCTATCCCTCACCTTTCCATCAACTTGAACTAATAGACTATAGGTTTCTTTAACCTTCTCTTCAGCTAACAACCAAGACTGATGATGAACAGATCCTTCTTGCCCTAGTGTTTGCCAAAGGTCTTCAGCAAAGAAACAAGCAAAAGGAGCTAAGAGAATAGCTAGTCTTTTAGCTGTTTGTAGACTAATTCCTTCTTTTTGAGCTAAATTGACAAACTCCATAAAAGCAGAGACAACTGTATTGAACTTCAATCTATCTACGTCACGATTAACTTTAGCTATTAATTCATCAAAGACTTCATCAGTAACCTTGCTTTCTTTCTGGTTATTTAAACAAACATCCCAAGTTTTCTCTAGAAAACGGTAAACACCACGAATACCACTTTCTTGCCATTCAGCTTGTTGTTCAAATGGTCCTATAAACAACTCATAAAGACGGAAAGCATCAGCTCCATATCGTTCAACCATATCATCGGGATTGATAACATTACCAATAGATTTAGACATTTTTCGTCCATCTTCTGCTAAAATCATACCGTGCGATGTTCTTTTTTGGTATGGTTCAGAGCAAGGAACTGCTTTAATATCATAGAGAAACTTGAAGATAAACCGACTGTAAAGGAGATGTAAAGTAGTGTGTTCCATTCCCCCATTATACCAATCAACTGGCAACCACTTCTTCATCTTCTCCGGATCAGCTAATTCTTTATCATTATGAGGATCAATATAGCGGATATAGTACCAATTAGAACCAGCCCAGTTAGGCATAGTATCAGTTTCTCTTTTAGCTGGACCAGAACAACGAGGACATTTGACATTAACCCAATCAGTCATATTAGCTAAAGGAGATTCTCCGGTATGAGTTGGTTCATACTTTTCCACATGAGGTAACTCTACTGGTAAATCTTCTTCGGGAACAGGAACAACACCACAAACAGGACAGTGGATGATAGGAATTGGTTCACCCCAATAATGCTGACGAGAAAAGATCCAATCTCTTAGCTTGTAATTAACCTTCTTTCTGCCTAATCCTTTCTCTTCTAAAAACTTAATAATGTTTTCTTGAGCTTTATCTTCTGGTTGACCACTAAAATCGCCTGAGTCAACTAATATTCCATCGGAGATAACTTGCTTGACTGGTAGGTTGTAACGCTCGCAGAAGGCCAAATCACGCTCATCATGGGCTGGCACAACCATAACTGCTCCTCCGCCATAAGTACCAATGACATAATCACCAACCCAAACTGGAATCTCTTCACCATTAATTGGGTTAATAGCCTTAATACCTAAAGGAGCCCCTGTTTTTTCTTTTTCCATCTTAGCCCGTTGAAAT
>CAYYPY010000035.1:0-2917 GCA_964473685.1 uncultured Candidatus Saccharibacteria bacterium | reverse complement strand
GTAATATTAAGAATAACTAAAGAAGATAGTATCCCTATAATAGCTATAACAACTAAGAGCTCAATTAGAGTAAAAGACTTCTTTGATTTCATGTTATATTATCTTACCAAGAATTAAAGATAATGACAAGATTATTTTGTGATAATGTTAATAACGCTACAAAGTTCAATTGATATAAAAGATTTCTTTTATTTTATATTATATTCATCATCCTGAAAGGCCTGAAAGTTAAGATGGGAAGGTGTATCTATATGCATACTTCTTTTCTGTTCTTTGTAAATCTTTAGTCAGTGATAAATACAAATCATCTATTCATACACTAGATACTTATCCTTAGTTTCAACATATACCCTACCTATTTCTTCAGATATAAGAACGGTATCATATATTCTCACATCATCGATAAGACCAGAAAATCTATGACTGGTAGTTGATCCATCTGCATTACTACTTCTACATCCTATAGAAAGATATGGCCTAAAAAACATGTCACTGTTGGATGCAATAACAGGACTGACTATATTTCCATCGATATACACTTTAATTGATGAACTATCTCTAGTGGCTGTAATATTATACCACCTATTGCTTTCTGTCGCATATGCCCAATAAAGAGATCTTCCCTCAAGGAAAAACCCTAATTGATTTTGATTCGGAAAATAAATAGCATATTGTTGGTCAGCAGCCCCCTCATCTATGTTCTTAGATATCAAATATGCATAACTAGAAGCATCATCTCTTCTAAACCAGATTGATATTGTGACCTCGCCCCTTATATCAAGAGAATCATTCTCTGTTGTAACTCTCCTAATCCACTGAGAACTATTAAGTTGCAAAGATTGACCTGACCCACTAGGCGTTTCATTAGACCATCCAGGAATACCATTTTCTGTTCCATGATTATTATAACCAGATATATCATTCAAATCTCCATCCAACGGCCAATGTCCAACTAAATTAGCACCCATCAATCTATGCTGTCCTGCAGCCCATTGTAGAGTGTTCGCTATTCTGGCATCATCTCTTACATTACTGAATCTAGCGATAACCAAAGAAGAGAGGATGCCGATGATGGCAATCACTATTAGGAGTTCAATCAGAGTAAACGACTTTTTATTCATTAGATTAGTATATCAAAAATAATAGGCAAGAACAAGGAAATTAAGAAGAAAGTTTGTCTGTTTCTTCTTTAATCTTTTCTTCTGGTATCTTAGTCAAAAGAGGTTTAGCTGAACGAGGTATAGTCATCTTACCTCTCTTCTCTTCCCATCTAGTAATCGGTCTCTTTGTTACTTTTGCTAACTCTTCCATAGATTCAGGAAGGAAGGGAGCCAGAATCACCCGCAGTGTATCTATGATCCCCAGTATCTCGGTAAAAGCCTTCTTGGCTTTAACTGGATCTTCTTTCACTAACTTCCAGAGTTGATAATCATCTACTAGACGATTACCAGCTGAAGCCAGCTCTACTGCTTCTCTGATGGCCAAACGGAAATGTCCTTTCTCAATCAACTGACCAACTTTTTTGATAACCGGAGTGTGGGGAGTAACTGTATATTCTCCTCCTTTAGCTAGAGAAAAGACCCGATGAATCAAGTTACCGATAGTTCCCACTAAGATACTGTTGTTGGTTTTAATGAAGTCTCGCCAAACAAAATCCATCTGCTTCTCTTCGGGCATATTCCAGGAGAGATAAAAACGGAGAGCATCTACTGGATACTTGTCTAGGATATAGGGGGCAGTGATAACCCAATTGCGACTCTTGGACATCTTCTGTCCTTCTAAGAGAAGGAATTTGTTAGCCAAGACGTTAGTGGGCAAGTTAATCTTTTTGTTGTAAGCTAAGAGCTGAGCTGGCCAGTTAATCAGATGAAAGACCACATTGTCTTGTCCGAAAAAGTAATAGGTTTCTACTTTGTAGGAAAACTCTTTGAAATAGTCTTGTTTTTTAATCTTCTTAGAATACTCTTGGGATGCTGAGAGATAGCCGATAACGGCCTCAAACCAGACATAGAAAGATTTGCCTTCCATCTCTCCAGATGGTAATGGAACACCGTAAGAGGTATCACGAGTGATAGCCCGTGGTTCTAATCCTTCTTTAATCCAACCTAAAGCTTCCTGACGAGACCATTCCCGCATATCTTTCTGCTTGTCTAGCCACTTCTTGACTTCAGCTGAGAGCTGACCCAGATCAAGAAAATAATTCTCTGTTTTTTTCTTTACTAACTTGCTTCCATCGGTTTTAGAAACAGGATCAATTAAGCTCAAAGAATCTAAGGAACGTCCACACTTCTCACACTGATCCCCGCGAGCTCCTGAAGCTGAACAGAAAGGACAAGTTCCCTCAATGTAGCGATCCTGCAAGAATCTCTTACTCTTGTTGGAATACCACTGCTCGGTTGTTTTTTTAACGATATAGCCGTTTTCTTTTAATTTATTAAACATCTCTTGGACGCAACGGCGATGATTAGGAGTAGTGGTAGTGGTATAGATATCGTAAGACAAACTAGCTTTACTTAAATACTTTTTGTTCAATTCATGATACTTCTTGGCTATCTCCTCTGGAGCCACACCCTCTGATTCCGCTTTTAAGAGAATGGGGGTTCCGTGGCAATCAGAGCCAGAAACCATAAGAACATCATTACCTGCTAAACGATGATAGCGAGCAAAGATATCAGGTGGAAGATATGCTCCAGCTAGATGTCCGATATGAAAAACATCGTTGACATAAGGCCAAGCTACTCCAATAAATATTTTTCTTTTCATAGTATTATAATAACAAATTCTCCTCTTGAATCAACTTTTAAATCACTGGCTAAGCCGTGATAGGTAGTTTCAAACATCTTAGTCATCTCTCGACAAACAAATACTTCCCGTTCGCCAATCTCTTCAAGGGTTTTATTAATACGGTGCGATGATT
>CAYYPY010000034.1:0-1738 GCA_964473685.1 uncultured Candidatus Saccharibacteria bacterium | reverse complement strand
TAAACACAAATACCTTCCTCTTGCCAGAGAACAAATTCACTTATCCGCACATCTAAAGCCATCTTGCTACATATTGTACAATATGGTTTACCAGCTTTAACTATTTCTCCATCTCCATCGAGGCGGACAAAGTATAGTCTGGATTTAATCAATCTATCTGGATTTCTTGTTAGAGCATCCATAATAGCTCGCTGTTCCGCGTGGACACAACATGTCTTATCAGTCACTTTTTGATTATATGAATCTTTAGAGATAGAACATCTTCTTTGACTTTCTAGGTTTCCTGGAGGACTATTAAAACCAAGACCAATAATTTCATTGGATTGGACAATAATTGATCCACATTTAGATCTTTCACAAGTTGCTTGTTTAGCTATCTCAGCTGTTTGAAGAATGTATTGCCAAGCTATTTTCTCTTCGTTATTAGATAATAATTTCATTATATTATATGTTATACATAAAAGAGGACTATGAATATTGTCATAGTCCTCAGTCTCGGTCTGGCATGGTGCCTTGCGCTCTAACAATACAAAAGGTACGTTAAGAGGACAACCGAATAAATAATAGAAGTACAATCTCCTATTTTCACTATTTAACTTATCAATCACAAAAAGTCAAATTATTTCTTTAGCTCTTTTGAGAAATTCTAAATCTCTTTGATATATAAAAGAATGAGCATAGCCTTCTGGTCGATTGTTTTCCATTTTAGAAAGAGCATCATCAAGAGAATACCATACTACTTGGAATCCACTATCTAATTCTTTTTCTGTAAAACTAGGATTACCTTTCAAGATAATTTTACCATAATGGCAGTAAGATGTTTGTTGAAAATCCCATTTTGATCTAAATTCAATAATTTTACCGACTTCACCTTCAATCTTAATCTTACAACCAACTTCTTCTAAACATTCTCTTCTTAAAGTTGTTTCATTGTCTTCACCTTCTTCTACGCCACCACCGGGAAGCTTGTAATAATTATACTTACTAACAAATAATAAGGGAACTAAATTGTTTTCATCGAAAAGAACAGCTCGTACTGCTTCTCTAGTTTTCAATTCTGATTTATCTACTGGGTACTCGCCATCTTTAATTTCTTTTAATAATTGCATATATTTAATGTTTATTAATCCACTTATCTTTAATAGCTTTTTCTAAATCAATTCCCAGAAGATGAGCATTAAAGATAGTCATTCCCATAATATCAGCTAGTTCATTGGCTAAATGAAGTTTTGACACATCCTCACTAACATATTTTTCAGGACGACTTTTCTTCCGATGAATTAAAACCGCTTGCGCAAATTCACCCACTTCTTCATATAGTTTCAATAAAGCAAAATCATCATCAATATCAACATTGTATTTATTGCCATAGGTAATAACATTATCTACAACTTGTTTTGATAAATCTTGGAATTCCATTGTTAATATAATACCACAATTATTGTTTATTTAAAATAGTAAATAGATTTTATCTCCCTTATATGATATTCTGAAAATATGAAAATACTACATGTAACTCTAAGTATGTCAGCTAAGAATGGAGGAGTTCTAATTGTTGTTGAAAAATTAACAGAAAAAATGGCCCAACAAGGATTATCTGTTTCTATTTTGACTTCATCTAATAATGAAGAACACATTATATATCCAGAAAAAGTTAAACTAATAAACAATAAAGAATCATTTTTGTCTAAAATATGGAAAGGACATTCTTTTACTTTTAAAAAAACAGCTGAAAAAG
>CAYYPY010000033.1:0-6704 GCA_964473685.1 uncultured Candidatus Saccharibacteria bacterium | reverse complement strand
CATTATTGTTGGTCCTGATGCCAATGATGATGCTGGTGTTTATCGTGTTGGCAACGAATTATTCGTTGCTAAAATGGAGAGTCATTGCTCTCCTTGTGTAGTTCTCCCTTATGACTCTGCTGCTACTGGTGCTGGCGGAGCCATGCGTGATGTTGTGGCTATGGGGGCTCGACCACTGTTTCTTCTAGACTTTATTGGCACTAGGCCATTAGAAGAAAAAGTTATTGTTGGTCCTTGCGGTTTTCAAGGGAAATGTACTTGTGGAAATTGCGTTACCATGACTTCTAAAGAAAGAATAGATATCATGGTACATGGTTTAAGCGATATGTGTAAAGCCATGGATGTAGCTGTTATCGGGGGCGGATTTTCCACCTCATTTTCTGACATTGTACCAGCATTAGTGGTGTCGGTCTTTGGACAGATGGTCGCACCTAATCCTGTTACTAAACCAGCCAAAAAAGCTGGTGATGTATTGATACTAGTTGGTGTAACTAGTAATGATGGGAACGATACTTTGTATAGAGCAGGTATGGTCAACAAAATGCGTCCAGCCATAGCTCTATTCAAAGAGGAACGCATGATTATGGAAGCAGTTTTATCTGTTTTCCAAACAGGTAAGATAAAAGCATGTTCTGATTTAGGAGCAGCTGGCCTTGGTGCAGCTGTTTGTGAGTCAGCTCGTGCTGGTAATCTGGGCGCCTATGTGAATATAGGCAAAGTCCAGAAAACAGTTAATCTTTCTGATGAAGAAATAATTCTTTGTGAAACACAAGGAAGATACCTTCTTCAGGCAGACAGAAAAGATTACAAAGAAGTCTTATCTTCACTCCGTGAATCCGGAGTGGTGGCCGAAGAAATAGGACATATCACCCCAGGTGATAATGTTATCTTCGGTCGTAAAAAAAAGATTGTTGCAATTGTTCCTAATAATCCATCCTTGGATATCTTAAAGGAGGTTAGAGATGGATTATAAGAAGGCTGGTGTTGATATTAAAAAAGCAGAAGAAGCTCTCTCAGATCTTTCTTCTGTGTTTGAGCTGACATTTACTAAAGACACTCTTAGTGGTTTATTCGGAGGTATAACTTCTCTTAAGAGAATTATTTCTCAGTATCAAGATCCTGTATTGGTGCAATCTATTGATGGCGTCGGCACTAAAGTGCAGGTAGCACAAAAGATGAACTCTTTTGTGTCTATTGGCCAAGATTTAGTTAACCATTGTGTTAACGACATCTTATGCCAGGGAGCAGTTCCCCTCACTTTTTTGGACTATTTTGCTTCCTCTTCTTTGAGAACTGATGTTTTCAAGGAAGTAGTTATTGGTATGGCTAAAGCATGCCAAGAAGCAGGATGTTCTCTTATTGGAGGAGAGACTGCTGAAATGCCCGGGATATATCAAAACGACCAAAATGATTTGGTCGGATGTATTACGGGTGTCATGGACAGAGAACAGATTATTGATGGTAGTAAAATTAAAAAGGGCGATTATATTATCGCTCTACCATCAAATGGTCTTCACACCAACGGCTACTCATTGGCACGCAAAGCGTTCTTTGAAATAGCCGAATGGGATGTCTATGACTACATCCCTGATTTTCAACAAATTCTGGGAGAGGAACTTTTGCGAGTTCACAAAAGTTATCTTCCAGAAATTAAACCTCTTTTGGGGAATATGGATATCCATGGGATAGCCCATATAACTGGAGGAGGGATAGAAGGGAATATACAAAGACTTCTTCCTTCCTCTTTATTCCCATTTTTGGACACTAAGTGGGAAATTCCACCTGTGTTCAAGAAGATCCAAGAGATTGCCAGTGTCTCTTGGAAAGAAATGAAGAAGGTTTTCAATCTTGGTGTAGGTATGGTAATTATTACCTCGCCAAAAGAAGTTCCCTCAGTCATTAAGAACTTACCAGAAAATAGTGGCGCCTTTGTAATAGGTGTTATCAGAGGGTAAGTTAAAAGCCCGTATCACTCAATAAAGAGCATACGGGCTCTGTTTTTATTCGGGGCACCCGGACTCGAACCGGGAATCACACGCACCCCATGCGCGCATGTTAACCATTACACTATGCCCCGACCGAACTTCAGTCGGTTTTGGCCATAGCCTTAATACACTTGGCACACATAATAACTTTTTGTCCAGCTAGATGTTTATACTTCTTACGAGTAATTCCAGTAGGAACAGTTATTGTTTGCAAGTTTGGATAAATTCTTTTTTTAGGTGTTGGGTTATAGCGGGACATTAATTTTTTTCTTTGTCCAGCCATATGTGATCCCTTACCGCAAATTATACATATCTTTGCCATGGCTTTGTTTGTAGCACTTTTTATTTGTTTTTACAAGATGTCTAAGCTGTGCTAATATTTTTATACTATGCAAGACATTTTTTTTGTTTATATCATTATTGTTTTTTCAGCTGTTTTCCATGAATATGCTCATGCTTGGACGGCGAATCAACTAGGGGATCCGACAGCTAAATATGCTGGTCGTTTAACATTAAATCCAATTCCACATTTAGATCCTTTTGGTACAGTTCTTTTGCCATTGTTTCTTCTTTATACTGGTGAAATGTTTCTTGGTTGGGCTAACCCAGTTCCTTTTAATCCATATAATCTAAATAGGAGTGGTCCCATGAAAGTTGCTTTAGCTGGTCCTATATCTAACTTTATTCTAGCTTTAATTTTTGGGTTGTTGTTACGCTTTTCAATTATTCCTTTTGCTTGGATACAACCTGTTTCCTTTATTGTTATGGTGAATTTGTTTCTTGGTTTATTTAATTTGATTCCTGTACCACCACTAGATGGTTCTAAAATATTATTTTATTTCTTTCCTCGTTTAAGTTATATGGAGAGATCTCCTTTTGGGATAGTGGTAGCTATATTAATTGCTTTTTTTGTTTTTCCCAAAGTAGTTCCTTTTATTTATAGTTTAATAGTTGGTATTTGACATATTTCTAGGATTTGCTATCCTTAAAATATGCATATAACAAGGATTTACGCTGATTTAAATAAATATATTAAGTCAGGCAAGGTTTTAGTTATCTATGGTCCTCGCCAAGTTGGTAAAACAACTTTACTGAAAGATTTTTTAGCTGAGACTAAAATGAAGTACAGACTTGATTCTGGAGAGAACATTAGAGTTCAGGAGGTTTTTAGTGACAATAATTTCAAGAAGATAAAAGAATATACTCATGGTTACGAGCTGGTTGTTATTGATGAAGCTCAGAAGATAAAAAACATTGGACAAGGACTCAAAATTTTAGTTGATGAATCACCATCATTAAAAGTTGTTGTTACTGGTTCTTCTTCTTTTGATTTAGCTGGACAAGTAGGGGAGCCGTTGACAGGTAGAAAAAAAACTTTAGTTCTTTATCCTGTTTCTCAAATAGAGATGCATAATCAGTTTAATAATTTTGATTTGCAAGAAAAGCTAGAAGAGTTTTTAATCTATGGATCCTACCCTGAGATAATTGCAGCTGATTCGGATGGTGCAAAAAAAAGATTAATTACAGAGATTACAGACTCATATCTTTTAAAAGATATTTTAGAGCTTGATAAAATAAGGAACTCAAAAATTCTCTTAGACCTTTTGCGGTTACTAGCCTTCCAGATAGGAAGTGAGGTTTCTTTTAGCGAGTTAGGAAAAAAAGTTGGTCTTGATTACAAAACTGTAGCTCGTTATATAGATATTTTAGAAAAGTCTTTTGTTCTTTTTAATCTCAGAGGATTCAGTCGTAATTTACGGAAAGAAGTGACTCGTAAAAGTAAATACTTTTTTTACGATCTCGGTATCCGTAACAGTTTGATCTCTAATTTTAATTCATTGAACCTACGTGATGATGTTGGAAAACTATGGGAGAACTTTGTGGTTATGGAAAGAATTAAAAAACAGAAATATACCGAGCTTTATAGTAATAATTATTTTTGGAGAACTCATAATGGACAAGAAATTGATTTTGTTGAAGAAAGAGATGGCCAAATTCATGGTTATGAAATTAAGTGGGGTAATGTTAAAAAAACAGCACCTTCTGCTTGGAAAGAAAATTATCCATCAGCATCTTACAAGGTCGTTAATTTAGAAAATTACTTAGCATTCATTGCTTTAAGTTGACAGTTAAACATTTTTCTGTTAATACTACTCTCATGCCGACGATAAATCAGCTATTAAAAAAACCACGCCAGAAACAAGTCCGTAAAATTAAAACACCGGCCTTGTCTTATGGTTTCAATACTTTAAAGAATCGTCCAGTTCAATACTTTTCTCCTTTCAAGAGGGGTGTTTGTGTTAAGGTTTTTACCACTACACCTAAGAAGCCAAACTCAGCTCTAAGAAAAGTAGCTCGTGTTCGTCTTAGTAATGGAATGGAAGTTACAGCTTATATCCCTGGCATTGGTCATAATCTACAAGAACACTCCGTAGTTGTTTTACGTGGTGGTCGTGTTAAGGACCTAGCCGGTGTTCGTTACCACATTGTCCGTGGTGTATTGGATACTGCTGGAACAGATAACCGCAAACAAGGAAGAAGTAAATATGGATCTAAAAAATCTAAGTAAATATGTCTAAACACACACAACCAGATCCTCGTTATGAGAACATGTTAGTTTCCAAACTTATCAACCAAGTAATGGAAGATGGTAAAAAACAGCTAGCTCAGAAAATTGTCTATGCTTGTTTTGATATATTGGAGAAGAAGTTAAAAACTGATCCAGTTGATAGTTTTGAAAAAGTTATTGAAACAGTAGCTCCATTAGTTGAAGTTCGTTCTCGTCGTGTTGGTGGTGCTACCTATCAAGTACCAGTTAAGATAAATCAAGAAAGAAGACACAGTTTAGCTCTCCGTTGGATAGTTCAAGCTGCCTCATCCAGAAAAGGAAAACCCATGTCTATTAAACTAGCTGATGAAATGTTGCAAGCATTAGAAGGTACAGGATCAGCTATTAAGAAAAGAGAAAATACTCACAAGATGGCTGAAGCCAACAAAGCTTTTGCTCATTTTGCTTTTTAAATTATATGCAAGAATATCCAATTCAAAGATATAGGAATATTGGTATTATCGCCCACATTGATGCCGGAAAGACAACAGTAAGTGAGCGAATTTTATTTTACACTGGTATTTCTCATAAGTTAGGTGAGGTTCATGATGGTGCAGCCGTTATGGACTGGATGGAACAAGAACGTGAAAGAGGTATTACTATTACTTCTGCAGCTACAACTTGTTTCTGGACACCAACTCATGATTATGATGACAATAAATATAGAATTAACTTGATTGACACTCCGGGCCACATTGACTTTACAGCAGAAGTACAGCGTTCTCTTCGTGTTCTTGATGGAGCAGTAGTTGTTTTTGATGGTGTAGCTGGAGTAGAATCACAATCGGAAACTGTTTGGCGTCAAGCAGACAAATTTAATGTTCCACGACTTTGTTTTGTTAATAAATTAGATAGAATAGGTGGTTCTTTTGAAAGAACTCTTGGTACTATTTGGCAAAAATTAACACCTCATGCTATCCCTATTCAATGGCCTGTTGGAGAAGAAGATAATTTTAAAGGAATAATTGATCTTCTAGAAATGAAAATGGTTGTTCCTTCTGGAGATTTTGGACAGATAATAGAAAGACAGGATGTTCCCGAAGAAATGATGGAAAAAGTTAAAGAACTTAGAACTAAACTAGTTGAAAAGATTGTAGCCGAAGACGAGAAATTATTTGAAAGTTATTTAGCTGGAGAAGAAATTCCTGTTCCTGAATTAAAAAGAGTTCTTCGTTTAGCTGTTTTAGGATACAAGGTAGTACCAGTTCTTTGTGGAACAGCTTTACGCAACAAAGGTGTACAATTAGTTTTGGATGCTGTTTGTGATTATTTGCCATCTCCTATAGATATTGGAGCTATCACTGGTAGCGATGGTAATGTTAGAAATCCTGATAACAAAGAACCTTTCTCTGCTCTAGCTTTCAAACTAGCCACTGATCCTTATGTTGGTTCTTTAACCTATTTCCGTGTTTATTCTGGAACACTAGCTGTTGGTTCCTATATCCTTAACGCTACCAATGGTGAAAAAGAAAGAATTGCTCGTATTTTACGTATGCATTCACAAGAAAGAGAAGAAGTCAAAGAAGTGTATGCTGGAGATATTGCTGCTACTGTTGGATTAAAAAACACTTATACTGGACATACTCTTTGTGATGAGAAAAATCCAATTATTTTGGAAGATATTTCCTTCCCTGATCCAGTTATTTCTATTCGTATTGAACCAAAGACCAAAGCTGACCAAGAAAAGATGGCTTTAGCTCTCAAGAAACTTTCTGATGAAGATCCTACTTTCCGAGTTAAGAGTGATCAAGAAACAGGGGAAACCTTAATTGCTGGTATGGGAGAACTTCATTTAGAAATTATTGTTGATCGTCTTAAACGTGAATTCAAAGTAGAAGCCCAAGTTGGTCGTCCACAGGTTGCTTACAAAGAAACTATTCGTGGTAATGCAGAATCAGAAGTGAAGTATGCTCGTCAGAGTGGTGGAAAAGGACAGTATGGACACGTTAAAATTAGACTGGAACCATCTGGTGAAGGTAAGGGATTTGAGTTTGTTAATGAAATTAAAGGAGGGGTTATTCCTCGTGAATATATACCAGCAGTAGAAAAAGGAGTTAAAGAAGCTATGGAAAGGGGAGTAGTAGCTGGTTATCCTTTAGTTGATATCAAAG
>CAYYPY010000032.1:0-14265 GCA_964473685.1 uncultured Candidatus Saccharibacteria bacterium | reverse complement strand
AGCATCTTGTCAGCCTGTAGAAACAGAATATTGGTTCTATCTCTCTAAACCAGATGGAGAAACTGTTTGGAGTCGTAATTTAGATGAGCATAATAAAGCTAAAGCAAAGTATTTAAGATAGTTGTTTTTTATTATTAGATGTAATATACTTAAAGTATGATATATATAGCTAGTGATCATCGTGGTTTAGAATTAAAAAAGAACTTAGTTTCCTTCTTGAAAGAAGAAGGAATTAATTTTGTTGACTTAGGTCCAGAAGAATATGAGGGAGGGGATTCATATGTTCATTATGCTGTTAAAATGGCAGCTTCAGTTATTCAAGACGAATCTCACAAAGGTATATTTATTTGTGGTAATGGAATTGGCGGTTGTATTGTGGCTAATAAAGTACCAGGAATAATAGCTGGTCTTTGTTTGAGTCCAGAAACAGTTAAACAAGCTCGTCAGAAGAATAACATTAATGTTCTTTGTATGGGTGGAGAGATAGTTAAACCAAAAGAAGCTCAAGAGATGGTAAAACTATTTATGTCCGTTGATTTCTTAGGTGGAAAATATGAAGAAAGATTAAAGTCGTTGAAGAAATTAGATGGAGTTATAGAAAATGAAGATTGTTCCTGCTGTTAATGCTAAAAGTTGGAGAGAATTTGTTGTCTCCTTATTAGCTTTTTGGAAAGAAAAGATTGTTCTTCAGATTGATGTTTTTGGTTCTGATTATTGTGGAGTTCATAACTATGTTAGCTTGTTTTGGTTGAATTTGTTGCGAGGTCAGAATCAGATTGAGTATCATCTGATGACCAAGAAACCAGACAATATTTTGTTGAAGTATTTAAAAACTAAACCAACTCGTTTGTCTATAGATCCAGATGAGATGTTAGATTATGACTACTGTTATTCTTTGTGTCAGAAACACAACTGTCAGTTTGGATTCTTCCTGCGAGAAGGTCAGGTTTTAGATCCTTCTTGGAAGTTTGATTTCTTGATTATTATGGGTGTAGAACCAGGAACTTCAGGTCGTAGTCAACTTGATTCTACTGTGGAAAGAGTAAAGAAGTATAGGGAGATGTATCCTACTGTTTTATTGGGAGTTGATGGGGGAGTAAAACCAGATAATTTAAATGATTTCTCTGATTTGGACTTTATCTGCATGGGTTCAGCTATTTTTAACACTTCTAATCCTTTACAGACATTTAAAGAACTGCAACAATTAAATCAATGAATAATTTAGCCAAAGAAATTAGAAGAGATATAATAGAAATGTGCTTTCAAGCTAAGTCTGGACATATTGGTGGTCCTTTAGGATCAGTAGAAATATATCTGGCTCTCTATTTTCATATTTTAGAAGAAGGGGATAAGGTGGTTGTCTCTAATGGACACTACTCAGCTCTTCTTTATTCTGTTTTAAGTAAGAAAGGATTGATTGATTCATCTGAATTAAAAACATTTAGAAAGATGGGAGGATTACAAGGTCATCCGAAGAAAGATATAGATAAAGGAATAGAAACATCTTCAGGTCCAGTTGGAGAAGGATTGGGACAAGCTATTGGTATGGCTGAAGTGGTTGATGGACAAGTCTTTTGTTTAATGGGTGATGGTGAACAGGGTGAAGGTAGTGTTTGGGAAGCTTGTTTGTTAGCTAATAAATTAAACTCTTCAGTGGTGGCTATTATTGATCGTAATAACTGCCAAATTGAGGGACATACCAAACAAGTTCTTCCTTTACAAAGTCTAAAGAAAAAGTATGAGGCCTTTAATTGGAAAGTTTGGGAGGTTGATGGTCATAATATCAAGAAGTTAGTTAAAACTATTAAATTAGCCAAAAAATATCAAGGACCATCTTGTATTATTGCTGATACAGTAATGGGTAAAGGAGTCTCTTTTATGGAAAAAGATTATCGTTGGCATGGTCAGATTCCTTCTTTAGAACAATATCAACAAGCTATTAAAGAATTATCATGATAAACAAAAACCTTAATCCAAAAGCTTTATCACCAGACTGTGAAATGGGTTCTATCCGAGCTGGTTTTGGCGATGGTTTAGCTGAGTGTGATTGTTTCTGTGTTTCAGCTGATTTAGCTGGATCGTTGAAGTTGAATAAGTTCAGAGAAAAATATCCAGACCGTTTCTATGAAGTAGGTATTAGTGAACAGAATATGATTTTGTTTGCAGCTGGTTTAGCTAGTACTAAACAACCAGTATTTACTGCTTCTTTTGCTGCTTTTTCTCCAGCTCGTAACTGGGAGTTGATTCGTACTTCTGTTTGTTATAACAATGTTCCAGTGAAAATTGTTGGAGGACATGCTGGTTTAGTAACAGGAGAAGATGGAGCTACTCATCAGATGCTAGAAGATATAGCTATTATGAGAGTTTTACCTAATATGGTAGTGGAGGTCCCTTGTGATTATCATGAAGCCATAAAAGCCACTAAAGAAATCTGTCTTAATGGCAAACCAAGCTATCTTCGTTTAATTCGCCCCAAAACAAAAAACATTACTACCGTAGAAACAGAGTATTGTTTTGGTCGAGCAGATGTATTCTATGAAAGTGACAATCCTGAAGTTTTAATTATTGCTTGTGGCCATATGGTTGAAAAAGCTTTAGAAGCGGCTGATAAACTAGAGAAACAGGGGATTGGTAGTGTGGTTTTGAACAATCATACTATTAAGCCAATGGATCAAGAAACTATTATTAAATATGCACAAAAATGTGGACGAGTTGTTTGTTGTGAAGATCATCAAATAGCTGGTGGCATGGGTTCAGCTGTAGCTGAGATTCTTAGCGAAAAACATTGTTGTCCAATAAATTTTGTCGGTGTTAAAGATTCTTTTGGAGAATCTGCTTCAGCGGATGAATTGATAGAAAAATATCAATTAGAATCTGATGATATTGTTGAAGCAGTGTTGACAAAAGATTAAAAAACAGTAATATGTAAGTACCGCAGACAAGAGGCATTTATTGTAAGACCTCTCGAGGTGAATTTATGTCTGCGCATCGTCGCAGTTTTTTTATTATCATGCCTTTAAATAAACAACAAAAAGAAAAAGTAGTTGACGATTTACGTCAAAAAGTAGACAAACAAAAGTCTATGGTTTTTGTTTCTTTAGACAAAATTAAAACCAAAGATATTGAGCAGATTAAGAAAGATTTAAAAAAAGAAGAAGCCCAGCTTTCTGTCTTTAAAAAGACATTAATGAATATTGTTTTTACTGAAAAGAAGATTAATATTGATTGGGATAAAATGGAAACTAAGACAGCTTTAGCTTTTGCTTTTGAGGATGAAACAGCTCCCGCTAAGATATTAGCTGATTATGGTAAAAAGAATGAAGATTTAAAAATTATGGGTGGTGTATTAGAGAACCGTTTTCTTTCAGCTGATGAAATGATGGTTCTAGCTAAATTACCTAACAAAGACGCTATGCGCGCCAAGTTAGTAGGTACAATACAAGCACCTATTTCTGGTTTTGTCCAAGTTTTATCTGGAAATATTAAAGGTCTAATTTACGCTTTGAAAGCAATAAAATGAGCGAAGAAAAAAAAGATGTTATTGTTCCTGATAAATTCAAGAACATAGTTGAAGAGATTGAAAAAATGTCAGTTCTTGATCTTTCAGAATTAGTAAAAATTCTTGAAGATAAGTTTGGTGTTTCTGCTTCTGCTCCTGTTGCAGTTGCTGCAGCTGCTCCAGCTGATGCTGCTCCAGCCGCTGAAGAGAAATCATCCTTCAATATTGAATTGAAAAGTATTGGAGACAAGAAAATTGATGTTATCAAAATAGTTCGCGATATTACTGGCCAGGGTCTCAAGGAAGCTAAAGATATGGTTGATGCTGCTGTTAGTGCTCCTCAAGTAGTTAAAGAAGGAGTAGCTAAAGATGAAGCTCAAGAAATCAAGAAGAAATTTGAAGAAGCTGGTGCTCAAGTAGAATTAAAATAACAATAAAAAAACAGCCCCTTTATTAGGGGTTGTTTTTTTTATAGTTCAAGACGATAAACTTGTTGTTGTGTTAGGATATAAATATATTCTTCTAAGATCATCATATCATCAGCCCCTATAATCAAATCATTACTGTACTGATTCAATAATTCTCCTTCTTTAGTTAGAACAACAACTCTTCCTTGTTGATTATCTAAAAGATAAAGGTTTTCTTGGAAAGAGATAATTTTTTGCCAATTAGCTTCAGTGGGATAAATCTCTATTTCTAATTCTTTTTCTAAATTGCCTTTATAATAACCAAGTACAGAATTTTTTTCTATTACCCATATCCAACTATCAATAGTAGCAGGACCAGAAACTAATGGTTTATGTGTATCTTCTGAAAACCAATTTTCTAATTTTCCTTCATTATAGCGAACAATAGAATTATCTTTCCAAAAATAGAAACTATTACCATACTGACCAATATATTCAAGATTATATTCTGGTAAAGTTAATTTTTGACCATTAGCATAATATATTGTTCCTGGAGCAAAAAAAGTATTGCTGTTTCCACTTATAACTTTTTCTGGTAGTTTTTGTTCTTCACGTTCTTCTTTATCTAAATCAATTTTAATTAAAGAATCTCCAGCTAAATAAATATTATTGCCATCAGTAGTTAAAATCTTTTTATCTTCTGCTTCCAGAAAACTAATTAAATTAATTTCTTGCCAATGGGTAAGATCTTTTAAGCGAAAATCAAATTGTTGATGCCACTGAGTGTTGAGTTCTCCTCTTTTTATTTCTTTGATAAGCCATTCAATATTATTACTATCAAGCAACTCTTGTAATAGGGAAGTTTCTCGGATCTGATCTTTTTCGTCTTGACGAAACATTATTCCTCCTATTAATAAGAATAAAGCTAGGAAAATAACTAAGATAGCTTCTTTACGTATTTTAGGTAAACTGAAGCGTGGAATAATAACAGAGTGATCCATAACAAATAAAGTCCATAGTCCTGGTTCTGATCCCACTTCTTTTTTATATTTTTTAACTAATTTTTCTATTGTTTCGTTATCAATATCTTCTACTTCAGCTATTTCTGCTAAAAGTCCTACTTCTTCTATTTTATTAACTAAACCGGGAGTTAACAATGAAACAGGAGTGTTAGGTGGAAGTTGGCCACAGGCAATACTGCCAAAAGCTTCTCCATTTTTTCTTGGTTTTTCAGCACTTTGGCTGATATCAGCCACTCCTTGATTTTGAAATATTAAAATTTTTGATGATCCAGTTTTAGCGAAAAAAACATCAGCTCCTCGAACAACCATAATAATAGAATGTAGGTTTCCGAACCAGTTTACTTTTGTTGATTGTTGAGAAAGGAATTGATTAGCTTCTTTGAGAGCTTCGCGAAGAGCATCTTCAGGATTGTCTGGTCCGGGAGCATAGTATTTATTTTTAATGATTTTAGTGAGATTCTGAAGAAAAGTTTTTTCATTACAATGAAGTTCTTGAACAATAAATAAACTACCTCTTTCTTTGTTTTTGTCTTCTCGACAAAAAGAATCCCAGCAGAGACCCTTTTTCTGACGAGTATTGAATTGAAGATCAAATATATTCATCGTTTTTATTATAATCTCTTTACCTCTTCTTGGCAACTATGCTATAATCTTGTAATGGATTGGACTCTTATATTTTGGCCTATCAGTTTATTCCTCTTGATTAAAGGGAGTGAAATGTTTTGGAAAGGTGCTTCTAGCTGGCCTCGTTTTTCTTGGTTAGGGGGAGCAGTGGTTATGGCCTTGAGTACATCTTTACCTGAGATATTTTTATCTCTTTCTGCTTTAACTCTTAATGTTAATGAGATGGCTTTAGCTAATATAGTTGGATCAAATGTTTTTAATATACTTTTGATAGTTGGTCTATTGGCTGTTTATGGAAGAAAGATAAGTTTTTGTTTTTTAGGAAGGCATTTAACTCTTTTAGCTTTAGCTACTATTTTGTTTATTGGTTTTGTTTGGTCATCTCCTGAGATTATTAGCCGAATTACTTCAATAATATTGATAATATCTTTTTTTGTTCTAGCTTTATTTATTCCTCGTGAAGAAAAAGAAAGACATAAGGCTAGTTGGTATTTAGCTCCATTAGGAGGATTAATGGTTTTAATTTCCTCTTTTTTATTGGTTTGGGTAGCTAGTACCACATCTATTATTACTGGTTTAAGCTATGGTGTTATCGGGGCGACAGTTCTAGCCTTAATTACTTCTTTACCGGAAACAACAATGGCTTGGCAAGCCATCAAACAAAATAATCCTTTTTTAGCTTTAAGAAGTATTTGTATTTCTTGTATTTTTAATCTTTTAATTGTAGTTGGCATCTCTGGTCTTTATCGAGAGTTGATTATTGCTCCCGAGATATTTAATTTAGCTATTCCAGCTATGGTAACTGCAATTTTGCTTTTTATTTTAGCTACTATTTCACGTCGTCTTTATCGTTGGGAAGGTTTTGTTTATATTTCTCTCTATATTATTTTTATTTGGCGTATGCTAACAATATGAAAACATCAATCAATAATTTAATTTTATTAGCTATTTATGTTATAGAAGGTCCAGCTACTTTTGAGAAGATTGTGGCTCAGTGTTTTAACGATTTTCCTGAACATTTTTCTTTAGAAAACTTTCCTCAATGGCCTGATTCTCGTCAACTAGACAGGCCGTTGCGTCGTTTAGTGTCTGAGAAGATGGTTAAAAAAACAGGCAAAAACTTTACTTTAACCAAAGAAGGTAAAAAAATAGCTCAACGAGTCAATACAGTTTTACATCAACCAAAATTGATTTTATGAATACAGTATCTGTTTCTCAATTTTTAGATCTAATTAATGAAGTTTTAGTAGCCACTTCTTCTTTTTGGATAGAAGGAGAGGTTGGTATAGTCAAGAATTGGCGTGATAGTTGGTTCTTTTTCACTCTCAAAGAAGGTTCATCAGTTTTAGAGTGTAATATGTCAGCTTATCGTTTACGACAATTAGGCATTGAATTAAAAGAGGGTCAACAAGCTATAATTGCTGGAGGAGCCGAGCTAAAAAAGAATGGTCGTTTTTCATTTAATGTTCATGACATTAAATTGAAAGGAGAAGGGGAGTTGAAAAAACAATATGAACAACTCAAGAAAAGGTTAGAGGCAGAGGGACTCTTTTCACGAAAAAGAGAATTAAAAGATTTTCCATCTAAAATTGCTGTTATCACTTCTCGTAGTGGAGCTGTCTGGAGTGATTTTAAAAATAATTTAAAGAAATGGGGATTGAAAATATCTTTTTATGACTCACAAGTAGAGGGAGAGAGGGCTATAAAACAAATTGTTAATTGTTTCAATAAAATAAACAACGAGAAATTTGATTTAGTTGTTTTAATGAGAGGAGGGGGTAGTTGGGAAGATTTACGAGCTTTTAATGATGAAAGAGTAGTGAAAGCTGTTTTTCAATCCAAGTATCCTGTTATTTGTGCTGTTGGTCATGATGCTGATGTCCCTCTATCGGCCTTAGTAGCGGATAGGGCGGTTTCTACGCCTACGGCGGCAGCAATGTTAGTTAATTCTAGCTATGAGGAAGCTGTGCGGGATATAAGGAGTGCCGAAGAAAGATTATTGAATGTTGGAGAAGAAAACATCAGGACATCTCGTCGTTTTGTTTCTTTGTTAACTGAACAATTAGATTATATCCGTATCAAGCTTAATCATCGTTTCCAGCGTTCTCAGATGCAATTAGAAACAATTTTCAATAATTTGTGGGAAGAATACAAAAGGAAAGAAAAAAAAGCTAATTTAGATAAGATGTTTCAGTTGTGGGAGAGTTTGCTTAAAAATCAAAAATATTCTTTATCAGAAAAAGAAAAACAATTACAAGCCTTTAATCCAACACGACCACTTCGTTTAGGGTATAGCTTAATTTTTTCTAAAGAAAAATTAGTTAAAAAAACAAGAGATGTTGTTGTTGGTGATAAAGTTAAAATTAAATTAAGTGATGGTAATATCAAAGCCAAGGTCGAAGAAAAAAACAAAGATCATGAGTAAGATATCTGATTCTTTTCGCCGTCTAGAAGAAATTATTAATTGGTTTTCTGACCAAGAAGAAGCTGATGTAGAAGAGGGTTTGAAGAAAATAAAAGAAGGAGCTAGTATTATCAAAGAATTAAAGAAAAAATTTGCTGAGGTAGAAAATGAATTTCAAGAAGTTAAAGATCAATTAAAAATATGAAATGGGATTATTTATTTTCATTTATTGTGGCTATTATTCTTTTATGGTTGTTATGGAGTCTGGCTTTTTAAACGAAAAACCCGCCTTGATAGCGGGTTCTTCTTTATTTAAAACTAATCTTCTTCTTCTTCCTCTTCTTCATCTTCTTCGGTATCATCTTCCCAATCAAATTCATCTCCAGTAAAGTCGTCATCTTCAGATAACCAAGAATTTTTAATATCGTCTTGCATTTAAATATTTAGGTACTTTTATCGACCTGCTGATATTATATGAAAGCGCGAAAACTTGTCAAGCTACGATTTTCACAATATAATGTAAATATGAGAAAATGGTTCATCTGGCATTTTAAAAAAACACCTTTAGCTATATTCCAAGCTTGGTGTAATATTGTCCGTTATCACTTTTATCACTTCCCAGTGGGGGATCTTTTAAGGAATCTTTTTTCTCCTTGGAAAAAGTACCAATGGTCTAAAGGTAGGGGTTTTAGTATGGGTCGTTGGATAGAAGTTTGTTTGTCTAATTTATTTTCGCGTGTTCTAGGTGCTCTACTTCGTTTAGCAGTAATTATCTGGGCTATTATTAGTTTTTTCTTTATTATTTTCATAGCAATACTTTCTTTTATTGTTTGGTTGTTTCTACCTTTCTTAGCTGTCTTTCTTATAGTCGTCGGGTTAGTACTTTTAATATGATTACCATAACCTTAATTTTATCTTCATTAGTTTGTCTTATTTTCAGTAAAATAAATTATTTCTTTATATTTCTAGGTTCAGCTGGTGCCTATTGGTATTATATGCGTTGGCTTTCTCGATCTAAAAGAGAGATAGAAAAACAAGAAGGTAAAGAATATGTTTTGTGTGGAACTAAAAACTTGAAAGAGTTATTGAAAAAGAAGCCAATTTTAAAAAACATTTTTCATCGTTTGTTGATATCTCCACCAGGAGATGTAGCAATATCTACAGAACTTGCAACAACCAAACAAGTTATTCTAGATTTATTTAAAAAAGAACCATTAAACAAAACTTTAGAAGAAAACCAATTAAAAATAGAAGATGTTGAAAAAATAATTGAATGGGTTGATGATATTGAAAAAGTTTTAGAAGAAAAAAGAAGATGGTGGAGTTGGGGTAATTTAGTTAAGAAGGGGAGTGTGGCTCGTGATTGGACCTCAGGTTTCTGTGTTCTTCTTGATAAATACTCTATTAATATAACTGAGCAATTAAAACAGAAAGGTTGGCCAGAAATGTTTGGGCATAAGAAAACAGTTGCCTCTATAGAAAGAGTTCTTTCTCAAAAAGGGATTAATGATGTTCTTTTAGTAGGCGAGCCGGGTGTAGGTCGTCGTAGTATTATTTTTAATTTAGCTCGTCGTATGGCTTTATCAGAATCTTTGCCTAGCCTTAATCACAACAGAATAGTTCAGTTGGATTTATCATCTCTTTTAGCGGAATGTGATAATTTTGAAAAAGTAGAATACTTTCTGGATCAGATGTTTAAAGAAGCTTTACGAGCAGGCAATGTTATTCTTTTTATTGATCAGATTCATCAGTTTATTGGACAAGAAGCTAGACCGGGAGCTATTGATATATCAGCCGTTCTTTCTTCTTATCTTAGTCATGAAGATTTTCGTTTAATTGCTATAACAGACTATATTGGTCTTCATCGTCATATTGAAAAAAATTCTAATCTGATTTCTATGTTAGAGAAGATAGAAACAAAAGAAATATCAGAACAAGAAACCTTTTCTTTATTGAAAAAGATAACTTTTTCTTTAGAGCATAAATATAATGTTTTTATTCCTTATCCAGCTATCAAGGAAGTTTTGAAAGTTTGTAAACGTTATCTACCCAATGATCCTTTTCCTGAGAAGGCCATTGATTTATTGAATGGAGCTGTTTCTTTGGTCGCAAAAGAAAGAAAAAAGATTCTTTTGAAAGAAGATGTGGATCGTTTGATGACCGAAAAAGTTCAGATTCCTATTGGTGAAGCTGATCAAGAAGAAAAACAAAAACTACTTCATTTAGAAGATCTTTTGCATAAAAGAATTGTTAATCAAAAAGAAGCCATTAATGAAGTTTCCTCTTCACTGCGTCGAGCCCGAGCTGATGTTTCCACTCATTCTGGTCCAATGGGAAGTTTCTTATTCCTAGGCCCAACCGGAGTAGGAAAAACCGAAACAGCTAAAGCTTTAGCTGATGTTTATTTCGGTGATGAAAGAAAAATGATTCGTTTAGATATGTCAGAATTTCAATCAGTTAATGATATTGCTCGTTTAATTGGTTCACCTTCTCATGATGGATTATTAACTACAGCTATCAGAGAAAATCCTTTTTCTTTGTTACTTTTAGATGAAATTGAAAAAGCTCACCCTGATGTCTTAAATATCTTTTTACAGATTTTAGATGATGGATATATCACTGATGGTATTGGACGTAAAGTTGATTTTCATCATTGTATTATTATTAGCACTAGCAATGCGGGCTATCGTATAATATTAGATGCTTTTGAAAAAAACAAATGGGAAGGATTGAAAAAGAAAATACTTAATCAATTATTTGAAGAGGGAACTTTTCGTCCCGAATTTATCAATCGTTTTGATGCTGTTGTTCTTTTCCATCCGTTAACAGTAGAAAATCTTTTAGATATTGTTTCTTTGCAACTTAAAAAAACAGAAAAGAAATTATCAGAGAAGGGGATTACATTAATTATTGACGATGATGTTAAAAAGAAGCTGATTGATATAGGTTATGATCCGGTTTTTGGAGCTCGAGAAATGAAAAGAGTTATCCGTGATCAAATAGAAAATCGTTTGGCATCTGCTCTTCTAGAAGAAAAAGTTAAGAAGGGAGGAAAGATTAAAATTGATTCTAGCTTTAATATCCTTGACATATCATAATTCAATGATATAATAAAAGTATGGATAAGATTAAGAAATTTATTTTACCATGTTCAGAGAATGATTTTAAGCCGGGCTGTTTAAACGACCGGTTTCTTTTTAGTTATGTTATTTTTTTGGTTATCTTGAAAATATTTAGCTTAATCTATATTTTCTATATCCCTCAAACACCTTTCTTCGCTGATATCAGTAGCTCTGCTTTAATAGAGATGACTAATCAAGAGAGAACAACTTTAGGATTATCTCCGTTGCAAGTTAATGAAGAATTAAATTTAGCAGCCCGTATGAAAGCACAAGACATGTTGAATAATAATTATTTTTCTCATTATAGTCCACAAGGTGTTTCACCTTGGCACTGGTTTCAAGTAGCTGGTTATAACTACCAACATGCAGGAGAAAACTTAGCTATTGGTTTTTGGGATGCTTATGAGACACATAATGCTTGGTATGATTCTGCAACTCACCGAGCTAATATGATTGATCCTAAATTCAAAGAAATTGGTATTGCTGTAGTTGAAGGTAATTGGCAGGGTGTTACAACTTACGTTGTTGTCCAATTGTTTGGAACAAAACCAGTTTTAGCTACGGTTCCTAAACCAACTGTTCCTAATACTACTCCAGAAACAGTAATTCCAGAAACAGTAGTTCCAGAAACAGAGATTCTTGGTCAAGAAGAATATAGTGAACCAACTCTCTTTATCTCCGCTTTACCTGATAGTCATCAAATCGCAACCAAAATTGTTGTTAATTATAGTGATTGGGTAGAAACAATTATTCTTTTCTCTTTATTTTTCTTTGGTTTTTTAATTATCTTAAGTATTTTTATATCTTTTGATCAATGTACAGATGTTACTGTTAGGTCATTTGTTTATCTAATAATTATACTAGCTTTATATCTTTTTGATCGACAATTGTTTATTGACTTAATCGATTGGAATATTACTATTTACTAAATTTATGATTTCAAAATACATAATTGTGTTTTTTGTTTTTTTCCTGATTGTTTTTAACTGGAGTGATTTAGCTTGGGTTTTTAACCCAGAGTCTCTTTCTTATGGAATCCAGAACATAGCTGAAAGAAGGGGAGAGGTGACTGAAGAAGATGATAGTATATCTATTCCTAAAATTAATGTTAATGCTCCTTTAGTTTTACCAATAGATGATGACTTTGATGAAGCATTAAATAGAGGCGTAACTCTTTTCACTGGTTCAGTTTTTCCTGGTGAAGACGGTTTAACTATTTTACTTGGACACTCGGCTCCAGATAATTGGCCTGATGTTCGTTATGATTCTGTCTTTAGTGATATTAATGATTTAATGGTAGGAGATGAGGTTTATGTAGTTTTCAATAATCGTCGCTATGTTTATGAAATAATAGATACAATTTTCGTGGAACAGGGAGAAGATATCCCAACTGACTTTACAAAATTCAACAATATGCTAGCTTTGGTTAGCTGTTGGCCTCCAGGAAGAAATCAGCAAAGAATTGTGGTTAGAGGGGGCTTGACAAATTAATATAATTATGTTATCGTCATACTATCGCGTAAAGCGAATATTTATATATGAAAAACTTAACTAAAATAATTTTAATATTAACTTTATTTTTCGTAGCCCAAACAGCTTTAGCTGCTCAGGGCTTCTTAGATTGTGGCCACGAAAAAGCCAATACTATTGGACTAAGCTATTCCTATACCGATGGAAGTAATGTTTCTATCTTTGAGAGCGGTGAGCGTATAGTTACATTAGGTTCAGGTGATGCTAATGATAGCTGGCAACATGCTAATCTTACTCCTGGAACTTATTACCACTATGATCTTCGTAATGGCCAATACAGTTATTCTCCTTTACTATATAGTCGTGTTTGTAAAACGCAATATCTTTTAGGAGCTACTCTTAAATGTGGTGAATCTACTGAAGATAGAATTACTATTGATGTAAGCTATTATGGTGCTAATGGAGTTTCTTTGTTTCGTGAAAATAACAGATTGATTACCTGGGGTTCTACTTCTTTAAGTACACATCATTATGACTTTAATGTTAAGCCTGGAACATCTTATACCTATTATCTTCGTAATGGATCTTATTCTTATTCTCCTTTAATCTTGTCTCAAGTATGTTCTACTAAGTCTCCTAAGGCTTCAGGAACAATTTATTGTTCTGTTAGTGGTGATGAAGTTACTTTAACTTACTCTTTCAGTGATGCTAGTTATCCAGCCATATATCGTAATACAACTTTATTTAAAAGTCTTGGTTCACAAACTTATGGATCAGTAATCAATAAATCACTTCAAGCTGGAAATTATACTTTCTATTTACGTGATGGTTCTACTGTTTTAGATTCTTGTACTGCTGAAGTAAAATCTCCAGAAGCTACAGGGAGAATTTCTTGTTTACAAGCTTCCGAGGGAGTTAATGTCTCTTATACTTTTTATGACGCTAAAAATAGTGTATCTATTCATCGTGGTAGTACTTTATTAAATAATGTTGGTTCTGGTACTAGATCTGGTGCTTTAGCTGACAAAGATGCTCCAGCTGGAACTCATATTTATTATTTGCGTGATGGTCAAAAGATTTTAGACCAAACTTCTTGTACTTCAGCTACAGTTCAATCAACTGGTAGTATTTATTGTGGAATGTCTACAGAGAATTCTATTTCCTTGAATTATAATATTAAGAATGGACAATCAGTTTCTATTGTTCGTGGATCACAAACAGTATCTTCAGTTGGATCAGGAACTCGTTCTAGTTCTTATAAAGACACTGGTCTTTCTGCTGACACTTCCTATACTTATTATCTACGTGATGGTTCTAGAACTCTAGATAATGTAACTTGTAGTACTCAGCAAAGTAAATCTGCTTCTGCTACAATTACCTGTTCACCTAATAGTGATGGATTGAATCTATCTTACAGTGTAAAGGATGCTGATGACGCTATGCTTTATCGTGGTTCCAATACACAAATTCATTATATTGGTTCTGGTACTAAGACTGGAAGTCATCTTGATCGTAATGTTACAGCTGGAACTTCTAATACTTATTATATCCGTAATGGTTCAACATCCACTTCACCTATTTTAGCACAAACAACTTGTAGTCTACCTAGTCAAGTAAGTGGTTCACTATACTGTGGAACTCAGGGTGAAGACAGAATTACTTTGAACTACAGTTTCAGTAATGGTGACAGCGTTTCCTTGTTCCGTGGTACCAGCAG
>CAYYPY010000031.1:0-5228 GCA_964473685.1 uncultured Candidatus Saccharibacteria bacterium | reverse complement strand
GACAAATATTTTTAACGCACTGTCTTTTGTTCCTGTATATCTCTTTGTTAAGAGCTACTTTAAAGACAAAAAGTTTGCTTTGCTATCCGCAGCTATTTTCATTATTGCTATCTTTCCAGCCAAATTTTTCTGGGCAGCAGGAAAAAATGGATTGGTTATGGCTATCCCAATAATGTTTCTTGCACTATTTATAGCTTCATTAGAACTTAAAAGTCTTCGTAAGTTTATTATTCTAAACTTTTTAATTTTCGCTATCATTTTGACACATTATCCTGCAGCTTTTATTGCTTTAATAGGCGTTTTCTTTGTCCTTTTGTATAAGGAGGGACTTAAGGGTTTGCTTAATATCGCAGTTGGTTGTGGACTGGGGTTAGTTTGGGGTTTGATAAAGGTGCAGTATCAGGTGACGCATATGGAAGAATCTGTATCTACCTTCTCAGGTGGCACCCCTTTGACTTTTCAGAATATTGTAACTTTCGGAGAAAGTACATACTTTCAGGTACGAAACTTCTTTAATTTTCCCCTTGGAAATGCTCTCTTCTTGTTTGGACTGTTAGGTTTAATCACAATGACAGCTATTAGCTTAAAGAAGAAAGGATATCTGTATTTTATGCTGTTCTTCTATGTAAATATTCTCTTTACAGGTATTATAAGCTTTTCTGGGAAGTTATCCTTTTTACGTATTGTGGCATCCACGCAGCATTTAATGCTGTTTGTATTTGTATATATCGGTACTGCTTTCTTGTTTGCGAAAATTATTCTTCCTTACTTGTTGAAAATAGAGAAGAGGTTTTTGTGTTTGTTCTATCTTCTAGTAATTGTTCTAGCTTTTTACAGTAGTTATAAGATATATACAACCTACAGTAACAAACAAGAATCCTTAAATCTGGTTCAAGAAGATGACTTGGCAGTTTTCGAATGGATGTCTGAGAATATTGATGGAGACGTTGTGGTTTTAAATAATGCCAATGTAGGTAATAGAAAAAGTATAGTCTTTGCTAGTGATGGGGGGGCTTGGATTCCAGTCTTTACCGATTTTGAGATTGCTATGCCATTTACGGAGTTTTCTTCTCGTAATACACATGATAATTATGAAATATATTATAAAATATCTAAAGGAGAATTCTCTTGTGAGGATATAGATATTCTTTTAGATAAAGATATCACCTATTACTACCGTGGGAGCAAAGGTGTTTTTGGAGGGGAAATTATTCCTGAAGTTGAAGATCCTAATTTTGATGTAGTATTTTCTGTTGGACATTCAGTGTTATACGAAATTGTGCCCTGTAAATAGGTTTTCTTGTTTAGAGAGATATGTTAGTCTGTAAGGTTTAATTTGAAAGTTATTACTAAAATGCTAGATCAAGTTAAAAATGTGTTCTCATTTAGTGAAAAGCACTTACTTTTTATTATCCTTCTTGTTTTTACAATATTTTCTTCTTATTTAGTGTTTAGTATAAAGAAAGGTCTTCCTCCAGATGAAGATTATCATATCAGTCTTTCTCAAGCATATTCAACAACCTTGCTGATTCCCGAGAATACAGAGGAGACACATCCTTATTCAGATATTACTAGGATTCCATATTTAAGTTTTTGGGTGAATGCTAGGTTAATAAATCTTAATTTTACGAGTCTTGACGACTATCTCGTTCTTAGATTATTTAATTTAGTAATATCTATAGGGAGCTTGTTAGTTGTTTCTTTAATATCTAAAGAGATTATTAAGAAGAGATATCTCAGTCTTTTTCCAACCTTTCTATTGGCGAATACTCTTATGTTTGTTTTCTTATCTGCATCTGTTAGTTATGACAATTTGGCCAATTTTTTTGTGTTCCTTTCTGTATACTTTTTTGTCAGATATTTAAAGAGTAAGAAGAATTCTTCTTTGTTTCTTTTGTTTGTATTTCAATCTTTGGCTCTTTTGACAAAATTTACAGTAATACCGGTAATATTTATAGAAAATTTTTTACTTCTACTTTTTTTAATTAAGAACTACAACTGGCAAGACCTTCTTAGGGGGAGATTTTTAAGTGGTAGGAAACACTTAGTTCTTGTAGTTCTTGTGGTTTTTACTGTAAGCTTGGTTCTTCTTCTGTATGGGACCAATTCTATAAAGTATGGGCAGCTAAGAGTCGGCTGTGACAAAATCCTAACTGTAGAACAGTGTATGAAGAATGGAATATATGCTCGTAGCAAAAGCTTGGAGAAATATTCCTATAAAAATTTCTCTGAGTTGAGGGAAATTTTAAAATCTCGTATAACACCTTACGAATATTTTTCTGATTGGATTATGGCAATGACTCGGAGAACTTTTGGTATAGTTGCTTTTAAATGGTTGTTGGTGGACAAGTATTACGCAAATATATATATAACTCTATTTGCGGTGTTGATCTTTACAGTTATAAGAAAATGGAAAAAGGAGGATACATTAGAGACTAAATTAATAATATTGTCCATTTTTTATGTTTTGGTGTTACTGATATATCAGAATTACAGAACATATCTTCAAAGAGGTCGGTTTGATCTTGGCTTGCAGGGTAGGTATCTTTTTCCTGTTTTACCAATTATCTATATCATTCTTATAAAATATCTTGAGACCCTTAAACCCCAATTTGTTAAGCTTATAATTATTCTTTTGTTGGTTATAGTTTTTGTTTTAGGTTGTATACCTTTCTTTTTCCTTTTTGTAACTGAAGGATGGTTTGTCTAGTTGATTGCATTTTTTTTGTTAATTCATTGATAGTACTAATAGTGCTCAGTTTTATTGAAACTGTATCTAAAGGGTAATATGTAGTTGTTCTCTTCAATATATGATAATATATAAAGCTTAAATTAACGTGTATGAGTAATGCTAGAGAAACTTAAAAACATCTTTAAGAAAATTGCCTCAGAGATAAGGATACGAAAAATTAGAAAGAGCGAATATTTTGATGAGACATACTATTTAGTAGAGAATTTAGATGTCCAAGGTGCGGATTTAGATCCTGCTACTCATTTCTATAACTTTGGTTGGAAAGAAAATCGAAAACCTAATATAAATTTTTCCACAGAGAGTTTTTTTGAGAAATATCCGGAAGCACGTCAACTTCAGATGGACCCCATATCCTATATCTTCTACAAGAGCTTGGAAGGGGAGACTAGAGATATTACAAAAACAGGAACAGTAAAGGCCTCGCACTTAATAAGATCTTTTTTCCCAGAAAACACCGCCTTAAAAACACTCCCTGTTAAAATAGATGGAACAAGAATAAATATTATTTTTAATGGTTTTAATAAGGGATGTTTCTTTGCTGGAAAAGCTACAGCTTTAATCCTTGCTGTTAAATTAGCTCAAAAGTATGGTTACAGATTAAGAATTATTTCACAAAATCCAGATAAGAAGATTTTTTCTGAGTTTTTGGAACTCTTTAGTATGGATTTTGATGGAGAGGTGGATTTCTATGCAACTGAGTCCGCAAAGTATCTAGAGATAGGTGAAGGAGACCATTTCATCTGTACTATGTGGACGAATGCAGATGCTGTCCTCAATACAAAATCTATTCAAGGAAGAATTTTCTATATTATGCAAGAGGTCGAAACCTTTTTCTACGACCATGGAGATTTTCATTTACGTTGTTTTAATACTCTTACGGATGAGAGGTTGACACCAATTGTTAATACGAAGTTGCTATATGATTATTTGTTAGAGAATGGTTATGAGAACCTTAAGGAAGGGAAATATTTTGAACCCGCATTCTCGAGGGAATTGCTTTCTCCATCAGAAGATAGTTTCGAAAAGAAAGAGAAGTATAAACTCTTTTTCTACGCTCGACCTTCACATCAGAGAAATTTGTTCTACTTTGGCCTAAAAGTTATAAACGAAGCTTTTACCAGAGGTTTGTTAGATAGTAAAGAGTGGGAAGTCTATCTTGCCGGAGATGAGAGAATTCCCGATTTAGAATTGGATGCCGCTGGTGCAGAAATTCATAACTTGGGAATAATGTCGTGGCAAGACTATTACGATTTTGCATCGACCGTAGACTTGTGTTACAGCATGATTTATACTCCGCATCCTAGTTATCCACCTTTTGATTTCATTTGCTCTGGTGCCGTCGTGCTGACTAATAAATATGCTAATAAAGGTGATTTGTCTATGTATAGTAAGAATATAGTTAGTGCAGAGTTAAAGGAAAAAGATATGTTAAGTAAGTTAGAAGGGGCGATAGACTTGGCAAAGAATGTACAAGAGAGAAAACAAAACTACCTTAACTCCAATATTAATAACAGTTGGGATGAGGCTTTTAAAGAGGTTCTGCCTTTTATGGAAAGTAAAATTAGGGAGAAATAGAATGTATAGAGTTAAAAGGCAAGGAAAATTTTCTTTAGAGCTACCAGTAGACTCTTTTCAGAAGAGATTTGAGAGATTGTTGGCGAAAGGGAACAAGGTTGTCTATATCAAGAATGAGTTTGATAACTCGACCTTTAGATATAGATGTTACAATGTGGTTCAAGCATTAGAACAGCAAGAAGATTTCGTTGTGACCTATTTCTTACCCACGGAATTAAATAGGATTTCGGAATATGTTGAGGAGATAAGCATTGTAATTTTGCAACGTGCTATGTGGGATATTAATATTGAAAACTTTATTTTCTTAGCAAAGCAGAAAAGAATTCCAGTTATTTATGATATAGATGATCTAATCTATAATCCTAAATATGTTCCTCACTACCTAAATAATTTAGGTATTCTTTCCCAATCACCTAATAATTTCGATGTTCATTTTAATTTTGCTTCTAAGTATTACGCATTAGCATCAAAAGGTGATGGGTTTATAGCTACCAATAACTTCTTAGCGGATATAGTTCAAAAAGATTTCTCCAAGCCCGTAGGAATCATCCCCAACTTTTTAAACAAGGAACAGGAATATCATTCAAAATTAATTCGTGAAAACAGAACAAAGGATGATTCCCAGTTTGTTGTAGGATATTTTAGTGGTTCTCCTTCGCATAAATTTGATTTAGCGATAGCTGTTGATGCTCTTGAGGAATTGTTAAGTAAGTATCAGGATGTATATTTAAAGATAGTTGGGTTTATTGAAATTCCAAAGGAATTAACTAAATTTAAGGAAAGAATAATTCAGGTTCCTTTTATGTCTTATGAGGAATTACAGTACGAAATTGGTGAGGTGGATTTAAATATTGTTCCACTACAAAACAATTTTTTTAACAGTTGTAAATCAGAATTAAAA